>JANQST010000558.1 GCA_028279155.1 Cyclobacteriaceae bacterium | reverse complement strand
TATCGTACCAGGCATCCAAGGCAAGTGCCAGGAGTACAGCGAAAACAATAGGTAGGATAGTAGTTGCTAGTTTTTTAATCATATTGAAAATTTGACCTTTTGGAGTAAATAAAGGCAATCTTCTAAAGTTTTTTCTTATAAGATGAAACTAAATTAAATCATTCATCGTAATATTGCGATATGGGAATAACAAAGTCAGACCTATTTACAGAAGAACAAAATGAATTGGCACTATTGGCTAAGGCATTTGCTCACCCGGCACGGATTGCTATCCTTGAATACCTGTTGAAATCCAATCAGTGTATCAATAGCGATTTAGTGAACGAATTGGGTTTGGCACAGGCAACTATTTCTCAGCACCTAAAGGAACTGAAACAAATTGGTTTGATTCAGGGAACGGTTGAAGGAACCTCAATGTGCTACTGTATCAATACGGAAGTTTGGAATGTGGTAAAGGAGCGAATGGAAAATCTTTTTGATAAGCATGACCCAAATGGGAATTGTTGCTGACCTTTTTTTTGAATTTATTCATCGTAATATAGCAATAAATGAATGAATATATTTTACATACCAAAGACCTTAACAGCAGCCTTGTTTTTTACCGGGCATTGTTTGACCAAATGCCTTCATCGATGGATGCCTTTGGATTCGAGTTTGAGTTAGAAGGGCTCAAAGTCAGAATCAAGGAGACGAAGGAAATTCAACCTGCGATAACAAATCCCTTTCACTTGAAAATGAAGAGGATCCAATTGAAAAAAGTCTACAACAAAATGAAACGGTTCACCCGGCTGAACCAGCTCAAAGAAGATTGTGAAAAGCCTGAATCTGCCATTGGTCTGATTGATCCTGATGGATACAAGTGGATCATTGGCGAGCATCAAGAAGAAATCTCATTTGAAAAGTGCTACATAAATTTTTAACATATAAACAATTACTACAATGGAACAGAAAACAGTATTTCCAAGAACCCACATTTCACTTTATGTGAAATCAATTGAAGACACGGTTGATTTTTATTCCAAATTCTTCAACACATCTGCAGCAAAGGTGGAAAAGGCATATGCAAAATTTGAACTGGATGCTCCGGCATTAACCATTTCATTTGTTGAGAGTAAAAAGGTGGAAAAACCCCCACATTTTGGTCACTTGGGTATACAGGTAAAAACGAAGGAGGAGCTCAATGACAAACTAAACTTGGCGAGAGGTCAAAAAATAGTAGAGCTGGAAGAAATGGAAACTACTTGCTGCTATGCAATTCAAGACAAGTTTTGGGTGGCGGACCCGGATGGGTATGAGTGGGAAGTTTATCATTTCATTTCCGATGATGCAAAAATGGGAAGCAAAGGAGATGCTAATGGAGACGCCTGCTGCGCACCTTCAGATAAAAAGGAAGAAGTGGCATGCTGCTAATCCTTAACACAAAGACTGCAAAGAATTCATGAAGCGCATTGTGTCCTTTGTGAATTCTTCGTGTCTTTGTGGTTCAACTTTAGATGTCTATGAAGTTTAACCAAGGTCTAGAGCGATACATCGATTCCATTCAAGGTGATTTGGAATCAATTGAAGAAAAAAGGAAGGAAATTCTCCATTCACTGAGTGAATATATCAGAACCTCTTCCAGCCCCAAACTCAACTTTATATGCACACACAATTCCAGAAGAAGTCACTTGTGTCAGGTTTGGGCTCATGTGGTGGCAGCCTATTTTGATATTTCTGTTGAAACTTTTTCCGGAGGCACCGAAGCAACTGCTTTTCATCCCAACGCAATCAATGCGCTGGAAAGAGCAGGATTTGAGATAGAAAGTTCAGGTGGAGAGAACCCACTTTATCAGATTCGTTTTTCAGAAACCCAGGATTCTATTGAATGTTTTTCAAAAAAATATGATGATAACATTAATCCCCAAACGGGTTTTGCTGCGGTCATGACCTGTTCGGAAGCAGACCAGGAATGTCCAGTTGTTTTCGGAGCTGCGGAACGAATTAAACTCCTTTATGAAGATCCCAAAGTTGCTGACGGAACAGCGATTGAGACAGAAAAGTATGATGAACGCTGCAAGCAAATAGCGATTGAAATGTTCTATGTATTTTCGAAAATAAATAACAGATCTTGAGAATTTTATAGTCGCAAGATTTGTTTTAATGCATGGCAATACCTGAGCATTTATCACTAACTATCCCCGAATCCAACCTTCCAAGAATAGTAATTATCGGAGGAGGTTTTGGAGGATTAAAATTGGCCAAGGGACTTAGAAAAACCAAAGCGCAAGTAGTTCTACTCGATCGAAACAACTTCCATACATTTCAACCTCTTTTGTACCAGGTGGCAACAGCTGGATTGGAGCCGGATTCAATCGCAGGTCCCTTGAGACAAACCTTCGAAGGAAATCCCAACTATTTCTTTCGTATGGTAAAGGTTACTGGCATCAATCCGGGAAATAATGAAATTGAGACTACTGTTGGCAACCTGACCTATGATTACTTGGTCATCGCTTGTGGTTCCATCACCAATTACTTTGGCAATGATGATATCAAAAAAAGAGTGCTGCCCCTCAAAAGGATTGTTCATGCACTAGACCTTAGAAGCCATATTCTTCAAAATTTTGAACAAGCTGTATTGACCCAGGATAAAACCAAACTACAGCAGATGATGAACATCATTGTTGTTGGTGGTGGTCCTACTGGAGTGGAAGTGTGTGGCGCATTGTCGGAACTCAAGAAACACATTCTACCGCGAGATTATCCGGATCTTGATTTTTCAGCAATGAATATCTACCTCATTGAAGGCACGGACCGTCTTCTGAATGGCATGAGCAAAGCATCCGGGGACAATTCTTTAAAGTACATGAAGAAGCTTGGAATCAACGTCCAATTAAACACCAGAGTGGAGGGATATGAAAATGAGGTGGTTCAACTCAGCGAAGGAAACATTGAAAGTTCTACCGTCATATGGTCAGCAGGTGTTAAGGGAAATATACCAGGTGGTATTGATGCTAGTGCGATTGAGCGAAGTAGGTTGGTAGTCGATGAATTTAATTGTGTGATTGGATCCAATAATGTATTTGCGATTGGAGATGTGGCAATGATGAAAAGTGAAGAATATCCAAACGGTCACCCGATGTTGGCTCCGGTAGCAATGCAGCAAGGGGTGCATTTGGCAAAAAATTTCAAGAAACATTTTTCTGGAAAAGCAAGGACTCCCTTCAAGTATTTCAATAAGGGTTCGATGGCCACCGTTGGTCGGAACAAGGCTGTTGTGGATATGCCAGGAGGTTTTCACGTGAAAGGGCTTTTGGCCTGGTTGATCTGGATGTTCATTCATATCCTTTACTTGATAGGATTTAGAAACAAATTGATTGCCCTTAACAACTGGGTTTGGTCCTATTTGACTTATGATAAAGGAACCCGTTTGATTATCAGGACCTTTCAACGAAACAAGGGAAAAGGCAGCTAAGATTTTTGGAGACCAATTGCCAATAAAAAGCACCAAATAAATGGTTCTCAAGTTTCAGTTAACAATTCTTAACGCCGTAAATCATTACTTTTTTCCTTACTTCAAATCATTCTTCGCAAATTGCGGGCTTCTAATATTTTTGCACCGTTAAAAAACTCAGTGAATGGAAGCGCAACCGATAGATAAAGACCTTCAGAAAGAACACCAGGAAAAGATTAGCCAGGTAGTGACCGAGGTAGGTAAAGTTGTTATTGGCCAGGACTTTATGGTGACCAGGCTTTTGGTAGGACTCTTCACTCAAGGTCATATTCTACTTGAAGGAGTTCCCGGAATTGCAAAAACGTTGACGGTGAATACTTTAGCTGACGTATTACATCTGGATTTTCAGCGACTTCAATTCACACCTGACCTTTTACCATCTGATTTGGTTGGAACCATGATTTACAACCAACAGAAAGCAGAATTTGAGGTTAAGAAGGGACCAATCTTTGCCAATCTGATCTTGGCTGATGAGATTAACCGATCTCCTGCCAAAGTGCAATCAGCATTGCTGGAGGCGATGCAAGAGAAGACTGTCTCTATTGGAGAAACTACCTATAAGCTCGATCGTCCATTCTTGGTAATGGCTACACAGAACCCAATTGATCAAGAGGGAACCTATCCACTGCCAGAAGCACAGGTCGACCGGTTCATGCTAAAAGTGCATGTGGGTTATCTTGATAAAGAGGGTGAATTGGAAGTTATGCGAAGGATTGCGGACCTTTCATTCGCGCCGGACCCTAAGCCAATTCTATCCAAGGATGATATTTTCTCAATTCGAAATGAGATCAACCAGGTTGCTGTTTCAGAATCAATTGAGAAATACATCATTGAACTTGTATTTGCTACTAGAAATCCTCGAGAATACAAACTGGATCACGAAGCACAATACATTCAATTCGGGGCCTCTCCAAGAGCTTCTATAAACTTAAACCTTGCCTCAAAAGCAATCGCTTTCTTCAACCAGCGAGACTATGTACTTCCGGAAGACGTGAAAGAAATTGCCATGGATGTTTTGAATCATAGGATACTGCTCAACTACGAGGCAGAAGCTGATGGAGTGTCTACGCACGATATCATTGGTTCCATACTTTCAAAGGTTCAAATCAGCAAATAAGAGCTGTATAGGTAGATTTTTGCTGGTGACTTCACATTCTCTTAACACGGATAACAAGCACATTACATAAGAAGCTTGAGTTTAACAGTTTAATAACTGTTGTTTTCATGGTGGTTAATACTACCAATTCTTCTTTGCGATAGAAATTAATCTTAATCGCAAAAAAGAAAATGAAAAAGCTTACTACAAGTGCATTATATATTTCAATAACACTTTTCATCGCTTCATGCGGGAGTGATGACTCTTTTGTAGTGCTACCTGATACAGATGGTGATTCAAGTAGTGAAATTGTCCACTCAGGGATTATTGCTGCTGATGAAACATGGTCTGCAACAGAAATCCATGTTTTAGGGGATAAAGTTGTTGTTGACAATGGAGTAACATTGACGATCGAACCTGGAACAATCATCAAAGGCGTTGAAGGAGAAGGTTCTTTAGCATCAGCGTTGATCGTAGCAAGAGGGGGAAGATTGATGGCAGAAGGAACATCTTCTAATCCAATCATTTTCACATCTATGTTGGATGACATTGAGGTTGGACAAAGCGCTGGAACAAACCTTTCAGAGGCTGATAACGGACTTTGGGGTGGACTAATAGTTCTTGGAAATGCGCCAATCTCAGCAGATGCAAGCGCAGTTCAGATTGAAGGAATACCTGCTGACGAAACATATGGTCTTTATGGTGGGAACGATCCTTCCGACAATTCTGGAATCATTAGATATATATCCGTTCGTCATGGGGGGACATTAATTGGAGAAGGAAATGAGATCAATGGAATCACGCTCGGTGGTGTTGGAAGCGGAACGATCATTGAATATGTAGAAGTTGTTGGTAATAAAGATGATGGTGTTGAATGGTTTGGCGGGACAGTGAACGTTTCAAATGTTCTGGTTTGGGCTGCAGACGATGATGCTATCGATGTTGACCAGGCATATTCAGGCACAATAAACAACGCACTTGTAATAGCGTTCAGCGGAACAGATCATGCATTGGAGATCGATGGACCGGAAGGAAGCATTGATGGAAGCTTCACACTTTCAAATGCTACGCTCCTTGGTGTCGACGATGAGATTGCAGATTTCAGAGATGGGGCAATGGGCACATTGACCAATATTTACATATCCGGATTTGTAAGTCCATCTGCTGATTTGGATTCCAATAACGAAGCAGACGGTGAAGGAGATGTTGAACTAGATGATGACGAGAGCTCCGCAAATTATGCTGCTGGTACCCTTGAGCTTAGTGGGTGGGAAGTGAATCTTCCTTCTAACACTACACTTCAGGATATTTTCAAAGACAAAGCAGATATTCCCACTTCTGGTATTCAGGATGACATTCCCAACTTCGCTACAGCTGTAACCCCCGGGTTGAGATCTGTTGGTGTGGACATGTCACTTTTTTCCGGATGGACATTTGCTCATCAAAAAGGAAAATTAGTTGATCTTCAATAGAACAATAAAAAGGAACAATATCAACACTCGCAGATTCCTGCGAGTGTTTTTTAGTATAAGAACATGGACAATTCAATGAAAAAACTTAGCCTACTATCTTTTTTACTTTTTCTAATTGCTGGATCTGTATTTGCACAGAATGGAACAATTCGTGGAACAATCATCGATGATGGAAGTGGAGAAGCGCTAATAGGAGTAACCGTACTTGTGAAAGGCACTACAAATGGAGCAATCACCGATCTTGATGGAGCATTTGCCATTTCAGTTGCCCCGGGTACGCACGACCTTCAGATATCGTATGTCTCCTTCGAAACCACTTCGATAACTGGAGTTCAGGTTGTCGCTGGAGAAGTGACTAACATTGATCAGTTTCGATTGAAGGAAGAAGTTTCTCAACTTGAAGAAGTAGTTGTAACAGCTCAAATAATCAAGCAGTCGGAAGCTGCGATCCTAACTGTCAAAAGAAAGTCAGCAAATCTTCTAGATGGCATTTCCTCTCAAAGCTTCAGACGAATTGGGGATAGTGACGCTGCATCAGCAGTTAAAAGAGTTACGGGTGTTTCAGTACAAGATGGCAAGTATGTATACGTCAGAGGACTTGGTGATCGCTACACAAAATCCATGCTGAACAATATGGACATTCCAGGTCTTGATCCTGACAGGAACAACCTGCAGATGGACATTTTCCCCACGAATGTGTTGAGCAACATTTTGGTGTACAAATCATTTACACCGGATATACCTGCTGATTTCACCGGTGGGGTTGTAAATATTGAGACAAAAGATTTTCCTGCTGAAAAAACATTCAATATTTCTGCAGGCGTTGGATTCAATCCTGACATGCATTTCAATAGCGATTACCTTACCTACGGTGGCAGTAGCACAGATTGGCTTGGTTTCGACAATGGAACACGAAGTTTGAAGGTTCATCCATTGGTTGATGTTCCAAATCCGGTTTTGGATGATCCACTAACAACTGAAGTTGCCAGAGCATTCAACAAGACCTTAGCTGCAGAGACAAAGACCAGTACTCCCAATTTCTCACTTAGTAGTGGGTTGGGCAATCAGTTTGATTTCAAAGGATTAACAGTAGGCTACAACGCGGCATTTTCCTACAGGAAGAACACGACCTTTTACGATCGGGTTGAGAATAATTCCTATCTGAAACCAGATCAATTCAATGAATTCGAACTAAGGTTGAACAGACCCCAAAATGGAAGCCAGTCGGCCGACAATCGACTGATTAGTGGGATGTTTGGCGGAGCAGTTAAAACTGCTGGCTCGAAGTTTAAAGTCAACCTACTCAAAATTCAGAACGGGGAATCTCGCGCTGGGATATTTAATGTAGGATCAAGAATTTCGGGCTCATGGGATGGTGTAAAACATAACCTGGAGTATACAGAAAGATCGTTAACCAATTTACTGGTTGGAGGAGAACATTCCTTCAATGAAAATGACTGGAACATCAAATGGAGCGCTTCTCCTACCTGGTCAAGAATTGAAGATAAGGATGTAAGAAACACGCCTTTCAGAACTGATGGCGGAGGATTTGAAATAGAGCCAAGTGAGTCGGGAGACCCAACAAGAATCTGGAGAAACCTGGACGAAACAAACCTGGTTGGAAGATTAGATTTCACCAAAAAGATGCGAATGCTTCAAGGCGAAGGAAAGATCAAATTTGGAACATACATTACTTCCAAAGAACGAGACTACCAGATATTTAACTACCGGTTAGTATTGAGAGATCCGTTTGGAAATATCCAGCTAACCGGCGATCCAAATCAATTGCTCCTGGATGAAAATATTTGGACAGTTGCCTCCGATGAAGGATCGTACCTGTTTGGAAACTTCGAGATATCCAATACCTTCAACTCAAGGTTGACAAATGTTGCCGCCTATGTTCAATCAGAGATACAGGTTTCCACCAGATCAAAGGCCATTGTTGGAGCACGTCTTGAGGACTATAAGCAATATTACACAGGGGTGGACCAGTCAGGGGCTTCCTTTGATGATGAAGAAATTATCAGCTCTACCAAATTATTTCCAAGCTTAAATTGGACATACAGTTTGAAGGAGCGTACCAATCTTCGAGCCTCCTATTCCCGTACTATTGCCAGGCCTTCTTTCAAAGAGGCGTCTATCGCACAGATTTTTGATCCACTAACTGGTAGAACTTTCATTGGAGGACTTAGACCTTTTGTTGTAGCAGGGGATACTATCTGGAATGGTGGATTACAAGAAACAGACATTGACAATTTTGATATTCGTTATGAAACTTTCCAAAGTGGGGGTCAAACAGTCTCGTTGAGCTTATTTTATAAGAAGTTTCAAAACCCATTGGAATTGGTTGTATTCAGCGAATCAGCACCGGATAACTTCCAACCAAGAAATCTTGGCGATGCCCGCGTTTACGGAATTGAATTTGAGATTAGGAAAAGATTGGGGATTATTTCTCCCAAATTTGAAAATTTCATGTTCAGTCTGAATACTTCAGTTATAAAATCTGAACTTGAAATGGACAAAAGTGCCGGAGGTGAATACGAATCCAGGTTGAACAACCTTCGGGATGGCGAAACACTGGATGACACCCGCCCCATGCAGGGACAAGCACCCTACTTGATCAACGCAGGAATTAACTATTCACCTTTAGATTCTGACTGGGAAGGAGGATTATACTACAACGTCCAAGGCCGAAGAATATCTATCGTAGGGATTGGTGCAGCCGCAGATGTTTATGACGTACCATTTCATAGCCTGAATCTGAGTGTGGCAAGGCAGTTTGGCAAGGACAAAAACCAACAACTCAGCTTTCAGGTTTCTAACATTCTTGATTCAGAAAGAAGAAGGGAATACGAATCTTTTGGTTCCTCAAACTCAACATTCTCTCTCTTAAATCCAGGAAGAACATTTAGTATAAAGTACCGAATGAACATATTCGCAAATTAACTTATTAAGAGCCCAAAAAAACGGGCTCTTTTTTATGCTATCATGATTCGTATTTGTAGAACTAATCAATATGTTCTACATTTACGAAAAAACTCATTATGAAAGGAACCCATTTAGGCGAATTTGAAGAACTCGTTCTCCTGATCATTGGTATTTTGTACCCGGATGCATATGGGTTGGCAGTTAGAAATGAAATAAAGAACCAAACGGGTAGGTCAGCCGCAATCGGAGCGGTTCATTCTGCGCTGAGTCGATTAGAAGAGAAAGGATTTTTGAAATCCCACCTTGGAGATAGTACAAGTGAACGAGGAGGTAGAAGGAAGAAGCTTTACACAATAACAGCCGAAGGAAAAAAAGCTGTAGCGTACAATCGATCGCTTAGAAATCAACTTTGGAATCAAATTCCCGATTTGGCCTGGGATACGTAAGTATGGAAACCAGGAAAGAACATAAAAATTTTCGACCACCTTCATTCGCTGACAGGGTTTTCAATTGGTGGTGTAAGCCAGAGTGGCTGGAGCCACTTACCGGTGATTTGTATGAACAATACCAGGTTGACAGGCGAAAGCATGGAAGATTCTTTTCCAACTTCCGGTATTGGATCAACATGCTCAACTTTCTCCGGCCTTTCGCACTCAAGTTCCTGATACAATCAAATTCAGCACTCATGTTTAGAAGTCATTTCAAGCTTTCACTAAGAAACCTGAGACGTCAGAAAATGTACACATCAATCAACGTGTTTGGCCTGACTCTCAGCATTCTTATATGTCTCAACATCGGCTACTATGTAGCGGACGAACTGAGCTACGATAAATTCCACCCTGACTATCAAAATATCCATCGGATAGCAGTTTCGATTAAATCCGGTGATGCGACCTATAATGAAGCAGGGTCTCAATTTCCTATGGCGCATGCACTGCAAGAAGACTTTCCTGGCATCAAACAAACGATGCGCTTATTCAAACCATTAAGTGACCCTTTGCTAGTTTATGAAGATAAAAAATACACCGAGGAATGTTTCTTTTTTGCGGATGAGGAATTTTTCGACTTTTTCGGTTTCGAACTCATTTCCGGAAATGCGGATGAAGCTCTGAGCGAACCTAACAGTATCGTGCTTTCTGAAGGGATGGCGAATAAGTATTTTGGCAATGAGGATCCCATTGGAAAATTGATCAAATACAATGATCGTCAGCCGCTGAAGGTAACCGGAGTAGTGAGAACCACTCAGAATTCTCATGTCAACTTTGACTTTGTCACCCCACTTCAATTTCAACTAAACATATGGAAAACCGTCTTTGGAACGGAAGGACGTGAGAACAAATGGTACTGGACCGGGGCATGGACATATCTGAGCTTAAAAGGCATTAAAGAAAAAGAAAAGGTCTATTCACAATTGCCACAATTTGTGCTTAATCACTTTCCTGAGAAATGGAAAAATGAAAGCAAAATGGATCTTCAACGGATAGATCGAATTCATCTAACCTCTGACCTGTTATACGAGATAGAGCCAAATGGTAGCCTTGCGAATGTGAAGATCTTTACGATCATTGGAATAGTTCTCCTGACAATTGCGATCATCAATTTTGTAAACCTGATTCTTGCGCAAAGTATGGATCGCTCTAAGCAAATTGGAATTGCTAAGAATCTAGGAGCCTCGAGAAGCAATGTGATAGGGCAAATACTAACGGAAACAATTTTAATCTGTGTTTTTGCTGCATTTTTCGCTTTAATAGTTAGCTATTTTACGATTCCCTATCTTAATGCGATTACGAATAAATCCATTGATCCGACACACTATTTCACAGCGGCCAATATTTTGATTTACATTGGACTATTTGTCCTTTTAGGAACATTATCTGGAGTTTATCCATCACTATATCTTTCAAAATTAGGCAAGGTCACTATTGGAAAAGATGGGTACGGAGCTGGATCATCCAGAGCATGGGTCAAGGAAATCTTAGTTGGCATCCAATTCCTCTCTTCGGCAGTGCTGATCATTTCTGTGATGGTGATCAATGCACAAAGAGATTACATTTTCACCAAGAATATCGGGTTTGATAAAGAGAGCATGTTGGTGGTCAAGGCAAGACAAGATATCAACAAGAATTACGATGCCTTTAGAAACGACTTACTACAATTACCTGAAGTCCTCAATATGTCAGGAATCACTGAAATTCCCGGGCAAGGTATGGGAAGCTGGCGTTTTGTGCCCGAAGGTGGTAATCGGGCAGAACCGGTTTTAATTCCTCACACCTCTGTCGGTCATGATTTTGTTAAGACCATGGATATTGCGGTGAAAACAGGTCGGTTCTTTGATCGCAATTTTCCAGCTGATTTCGACCATAGTTTTGTGTTGAATGAAGAAGCGGTAAAAATGCTCGGCTGGACTGAAGATCCCATCGGGAAAAGCCTTGAATTGTTTGGTCCTGGGACAGAAAAAATCATCATGCAAGGCCAAGTAATCGGTGTTCTAAAGGATTACCACTACGAATCCTTACACCATCCGATCAAACCGGCGGTGTTCAGTATGGCTCCACGGTTTGGAAATTATGTCATCAAATTTAACACAGAAAACTATCCTGATTTCATTGAAAAAATTGAAAATGTATGGACAGGGTTTAGTGAAAAGTGGCCATTGGAATATCAACTTCTCGATCAGCAACTTCAAACACTTTACAGTCGAGAGGAAAAGTTATCCCAGCTGATCAACCTTGCAGTTGGGATAGCATTGGCCATTGCATGCATTGGAATATTCGGTTTGAGTTCATTCATCATTAAAGGAAGAACAAAAGAAATCGGCATTCGAAGAGTTTTAGGAATCAAGACTGGTGCCACGGTATTTTTACTTTCCAAAAATTTCATCTCCATTGTATTTATATCAAATGCACTAGCCTGGCCTCTTGCATTTATTGCTATGCGGAAGTGGTTGGATAATTTTCAATATGCAATAGATATGCATTGGATTGCCTTTGGAGCTGCCACCTTGATTACAGTTCTACTGTCTTTTGCAATAACCAGTTTTCATGCGCTCAGAGTATCAAGTGTTGATCCGGTAGAGTCGCTGAGAAATGAATGATTCATCCTTGTTCCAATTTTCGGATCTCCTCTTTAAGCTGTTCAATTTCTTGTTTCTTGGCCGTTAAGGAGTCGAGTATGGAATTCTTCTCATCAGTCAGTGCAGATTCATACTGATTGGAGTACTTCTGAGCCTCTAGTTCTTTTAGCTTAAGTTCAGCCAGGTAGTGCTGAATATAGAAATCCTTCTTAAAGACTTTCAGCAGTTCCTCAACCTGAACCTTGTATTTCGCCTCTTCCAATCC
>JANQST010000543.1 GCA_028279155.1 Cyclobacteriaceae bacterium | reverse complement strand
CCTCCATTAATGATATTCATCATAGGAACCGGAAGAACTTTAGCGTTTGCACCACCAATGTATCGATACAACGGAAGTTGCGATTCTGCCGCGGCGGCTTTTGCGATAGCTAAAGAAACACCAAGAATCGCGTTCGCACCAAGTTTTGATTTGTTCGCTGTCCCATCCAATTCGATCATTACCTTGTCGATAAGTGCTTGCTCGAAAGTGATGAAGCCTTCAATTTCCGGAGCAATGATTTCATTGACGTTTTCAACGGCTTTGAGCACCCCTTTGCCCATGTACTTGGATTTATCCCCATCTCGAAGTTCTACGGCTTCATTTTCGCCTGTGGAGGCGCCCGAAGGAACAGCAGCTCGTCCCAAAAATCCATTTTCAGTCACTACTTCAACTTCCACAGTTGGATTGCCTCTGGAATCCATTATTTGGCGTGCAAACACGCTTTCAATTACACTCATTTCTTGGTGTCTTTAATTAGTTTGATAAAATCGTCAAATAGATAGGTGGAATCATGAGGTCCAGGAGAAGACTCAGGGTGATACTGGACTGAAAATGCGGGCTTGCCATTCAGCCGTAAACCTTCTACCGTATTATCATTTAAATCTATATGCGTTAATTCAGCCTCATTTGAATTTTCCAGTGAGTCCATATCAACAGCGAATCCATGGTTCTGCGAGGTTATTTCACTTAAGCCTGTCTCTAGGTTTTTTACAGGGTGATTCAACCCTCTGTGACCATGGTGCATCTTATAGGTGGATACTCCTACGGCCTTCGCCATGATTTGACTACCCAGGCAAATGCCAAATAAAGGTTGGTCATCTGCTATGATTTTCTTTGTGGTATCAATAGCATAATCCATTACAGCTGGATCGCCAGGACCATTAGAAATGAAGTATCCATCCGGGTTCCATTTCTTCATCTCTTCGTATGAAGTTTCCGCAGGGAAAACTTTGCAATGACAATTTCTTTTTTCAAAATTCTTCAAGATGGATCGTTTTATTCCAATATCTAAAACAGCTATCTTGTATCCATTGTTAGAAGATCCCACTTCATAGGGTTTCTTAGTCGTCACCTTTGTAGCCAATTCCAGCGATTCCATGTTGGGTACCTCGGTCAACTTCTTCTTCAAATCATCTCCATCCAATTCAGAAGAAATGATTGCATTCATTGCACCTTTGGTTCTAATGTGTCTCACAAGTTTTCTAGTGTCCAAACCCGAAATACCTACGGTATTGTTCTTTTCTAAAAATTCTTGCAGGCTTTCCGTGGCTTTCGTTCGACTATACATACCCGAAAAATCATTCACTACGAGACCTTTTATGCTGGTTTCCTCATTTTCCTTTTCCTCATCAAAGGCTCCATAGTTTCCAATATGGGATGTTGTGTTAACAATTATTTGGCCGTAATAGGAAGGATCGGTATAAATTTCCTGGTAACCGGTCATGCCTGTGTTGAAGCATATTTCACCGCCAGAAGTCCCTGATTTTCCAATTGAATTGCCTGTGA
>JANQST010000540.1 GCA_028279155.1 Cyclobacteriaceae bacterium | reverse complement strand
AAGGATCGCCAGATGTAATCGATTTACCAAGGGCACTTTCCGCGTCATCAAACTCAAAAAGTTCGGCAGCAGCCTCGTTGATCAAAATCACTCCCTGATCTGTTTCATTGAAATTTCGCCCGGCAGCAAATTCCATTTCATAATTAACTGCAAAATCATTATCAAAGGAATTGATATAGCAGAACTTTCTATCAGCTTCCGGATTATCAACACGAGTGAACCAGGTAGCTGAGTTAAACTCTTTTCCGGGAATACTTTGTGTAGCAGACACTCCTTTAATGGCAGGAAGCTGTAGCAATGAGTTCTTAAGTGCCGTGTATTTTGAGTTGTATGTTGAATCAACTGCCATCGGTCCTTTGAGAACGAGCTTATCATCAATGCTCATACCCAGCTGTTGATCACGCATATATGTGATCTGAGTATAGATAATTATTGTTCCGATGATAAGACAAACAGAGCTGGCAAATTGAAAAATCACCAGGCCTTTTCGCAGAAATATACCTTTTTTATTGGTTGCCAGTTTTCCTTTCAAAACTGATACAGGATGATAAGACGAAAGCACTAAAGCAGGATAAAAACCACTAAGCAGTGAAGATGCAGTCCAAATGATTGCAACAGCTGTCCAAAACCAAGACTGACTGAAAACATTAATATTTTGGAGTTTAGTGGCTCCTAACTCACCAAGAAATGGCTGAACTAATAACACAAGCGCCAAACTGAAAACCATTGCAAAAAAGTTGACCACAAATGATTCAGTCATGTATTGCACAATCAGCCGGGATTTATTTGCGCCAATAACTTTTCGAACTCCAATTTCTTTCGCTCGCTCCATGGCTCGAGCCGTTGCAAGATTCACATAATTGACCAATGCAATCAAAAGGATCAAAAATCCAACAATCGACATGTAATCAACAATTTGAGCATCTCCGTTGATCTCTGCTTCATGTTCAATGTGTGAATGAAGATGAATGTCATTCAATGATATTATTCCAAATTTCAATACAACATCCTGCTCGGCAAGTCGTCTCCCACCAACAAACTCCATAACGAAATCCGGAAACTTCTCACTTAAAAGATCTGGATTAGTTCCTGGTGTTGTTTGAATAAACAAGTGGCCATGAAATACCTGGAGATTATCCTCTGACCAATAATCCGGCATAATCATAGAAAGCGTAGCATGAGACAATAGTAAATTGATTTGCATGTGAGAATTTTCAGGCGTGTCTTTCATAACCCCGGTAATCATGTAATTCTCATCACGGCCTTTTCTTATCGTCTTACCAATCGGGTTATCATCGCCAAAGTACTTTTTGGCCATACTTTCGGTGATCACTGCGGTAAATTGCTCGTTAAGTGCTGTTTTAGGATCCCCTTCAACTAGTTCATAGGAGAAAATGTCAAAAAATGAGGGATCGGTAAAGTACACATTCTCCTCTTCAAAGAAGTTATCACCATATCGGATAAGCCCCCTTGAAGTAATCAAACTAGCGGGTCGCATTCTCACAAAATCGATCACTTCAGGAAATTGTGCTTCCATTAAAGAACCGACGCCTGAATAGGTCAATACAGTATTGAAGGATTCAACTCCACCCTTTTCTTTGGAGTAACTAATCCGATAGATATCATTTCTGTTTTCATGAAAATCGTTATAGCTCGTTTCGAACATTACGTATTGCAGAATGAGCAGTGCTCCTGCCATCCCGGTAGCAAGTCCGAAAATATTAAGCGAAGAATGGAGTTTGTTCTTAACAGTGCTTCTAAATGCACTTATAATGAAATTCTTGAGCATGACCTTTGACTTTTTTGATATATCAAACTAGTGCCCAAGCAAATTGTCCGCAAGTCATTTTACTTAAGCGGTTGTTTAAAAGCATACTCAGGTTAATCTCAATAGTTACTATCAATAAGTCTTTCTTTTTAAATTGGTTTACGATAGTGTTATGTACTTTAAATGTGACTTTCAAATGCATAAAATCTTAGAAATCACCACATGAGAGAAAGAATGCTCTCAATTGATGTGCTTAGAGGCATGACGATATGTTTCATGATCATCGTCAACACTCCGGGATCATGGTTATATGTCTGGTCGCCACTTAAGCATGCCGAATGGCATGGATGCACACCAACAGATCTGGTATTTCCAAGCTTCCTGTTTGTGATTGGGTTATCGATGGCATTTTCTTTAGGAAATTCTCTCGAGGAAGAGACTTTTTCAAAGAAAGTATTAGCCAAAATAGTCAAACGAGCAGCGATAATTTTTTTGATTGGGTTATTGCTCAATTGGTTTCCATTCTATTACAAGCACATTTCGAATCTCCGAATCTTTGGTGTACTGCAACGAATCGCATTGGCTTATTTGGTTGCTGGCTTGGTTATTACAATTCTTAGAAAGAATCAAGTGGTCCTCATTGGTGCACTGGTTTTAATGATTGTCCATTGGTGGATATTGCTCTTCTTTGGGGATTCTGAGCCCTTTTCACTAAATGGGAATGTGAGCGGAAAAATTGATTTATTCTTTTTCAACGAAACGCACATCTACAAAGGTTTTGGCATCCGCTTCGATCCGGAAGGATTGTTGGGAACCCTCAGTAGCGCTGCGCATATTATTATCGGTTACCTAACCTCAAGGGTTTTTATCGTTGGTAAAATGATCAATTTCGAAATGGTGAGAAAAATTCTGATTCTGTCGGTTATCCTGCTGGTAGTTGGGATTTTATGGAGTTCATACTATCCAATCAACAAGCCATTATGGACAGGGTCATATGTCCTTTACACCTGTGGAATAATCGGATTGGTCCTGGCTTTCTTAATTTGGTTGATTGATCTTGTCGGAATAAAGAAATGGACATATCCCTTCAAGGTGTTTGGTCTCAACCCGCTTCTCAGCTTTGTTTTTTCTATCCTTTTGGTAAAAATCTTTCTTTACATTTTCAGATTCGAAAATGGGAATTTGTATGCTCTTGCTTACAAAAGTTTTTTCCAACCTGTTTTCGGTAACTATTTAGGCAGCTTTCTTTTTGCAGTCGTTTTCACAGCCATTATCTGGTTCTTTTCATTCCTGCTCTATCGAAAAGGCAAGGTAGTTAAGATTTAACTTAGTTCTTCCCAATCAATTCATTCATCAGATCCTTGACCCCATCAGGCCCTGTAAGGGATAATTCAATCCCTTCATTATCAGGTTTGATGGTCAAATCAAATTCAAAGAAGGGGCAGCATTTCCTTTCAGCTAACATATAATCCAGTAGTTTCTCCAAGAATCCCTCTCTATCATCGAAATAGAAAGCATATCCATTTTCCAATTCAAGATACTTCTTGACATTTGAAAAAATTTCTAGCTGAAGCGCTGCCTTCCTTTTTTGCAGTTCCGGGCCTGACAGCTTACAAACTAAAAACGAAGAGTTTGCGGTTGAATCCATCTCTATTGTGTTTTTGTTAAAATCAAAATCCTGGGCAGAGGCTGTTAAAACCACCATTACCAAGAGTATAATTGAAAAACATGATTTACTCATTTTTCATTGTTTATCTTAACATACGGATTGGAGTCAACTCCAATGTTTCATAATAAATTGAGAAAATCATGTTGATCAATGAAGTAGCATACCAAACCGGATTTTCCAGAGATACCATCAGATGGTATGAGAAAATCGGATTGATCCATCTTGAGAAAAACGCTCGAACAGCGAACAACTACAGGAATTACGACATTGCTATTGTAGAACGATTACTCCTGATCAAGCAAATGAAATCGTTTGGTTTTTCGCTGGATGAAATCAAAGACTTACTTGGATTGATTGGTCTTGATGATCTCAATTGTGAGAACGTTGAGCCAATTATCGATCCCAAAATCAAAGCAATTGAAGAAAGGATTGATGAGTTAAAACAATTAAAATCAAAACTTGTTATTGCTAAAGAAAAATGTTCAGGGAATTGCATCGAACTTTTCGAACAATAATTAAGTAGACAATTTGTATACCTCTTTAATAAAAATCGTACGTTGTTAAGAGGGTTAAACCCGAAAAGAGATATTTGCAATAATCCATTAAGTACCATTATGAAAAGAATCTACTTTATCTACTCACTACTTCTAATCTCAGCACTTTCTTCATGTAAAAATGACGATTCCGATACCTTCGATCCGATCACAACAGTCGTGCAAAGAATCATGGATCAAAATAATGTTACAGGACTTCAGTATTGTCCTCAAGGTACTCTTTGTTCAAATACCTACTTTCAAAACCAATATGAGTTTATTGGAGAAAGTATGATTCGCATTGATGAACGATTCTTTGATTTAACGAAGCTGCGCCGATACGAGGTTATAACAGTTGATGATGTAAGGGTGCTGCGACTTTATTTCACAGATTAGTCCACTCGCTCAATTTTAGCGCCTAAAGCATTCAGGCGCTTATCAATGAATTGATACCCTCGATCAATTTGATCGATGTTGTGTATTGTACTTACTCCTTCAGCAGACATAGCTGCAATAAGCAAGGAAACTCCAGCTCTTATGTCAGGGGACGTCATGGTAATACCACGCAGCGAATGTTCTCTATTCATTCCAATGACAGTAGCCCGGTGTGGATCACATAAAATAATCTGGGCTCCCATATCGATCAATTTGTCAACAAAAAACAATCGACTTTCAAACATCTTCTGATGGATAAGTACCGTTCCCTTGGCTTGTGTAGCAGTAACCAAAACCACGCTCAACAGATCAGGAGTTAAGCCTGGCCAGATTGCATCCGCGATGGTAAGAATAGAACCGTCAATGAATGTATCGATCTCGTAATTAGATTGAGATGGTATGTGAATATCATCACCTTTGAACTCCATTTGAATTCCAAGCCGTTTAAAAGTGTCTGGAATGACCCCAAGCTCATTGATTTGGGCATTCTTAATGGTCAGGTCAGATTGTGTCATAGCTGCCAAACCAATGAAACTTCCCACTTCAATCATATCGGGAAGCAATGTGTGTTCGGTTCCGGATAGTGAATCAACTCCCTGAATTCGAAGAAGGTTGGACCCAATTCCATCAATTTTGCCTCCCATGCGGGTCAGCATTTTGCATAGCTGCTGAATGTATGGTTCACACGCTGCGTTGTACACCGTAGTTTCCCCCGATGCAAGGGCTGCTGCCATGATAATATTGGCAGTTCCAGTAACTGATGCCTCGTCAAGATGCATATAGGTACCTTTCAAATTTGATCCATCTACTGTATAAAATGAAGTAGCAGGATCGTAGTTGAATTTTGCTCCTAGGTTTTGAAAACCAACAAAATGTGTATCTACTCTTCTTCTTCCAATCTTATCGCCACCAGGACTAGGCATTTTAGCACTTCCAAATCTCCCTAATAACGGCCCGAGGATCATGATCGATCCTCTTAGCTGAGCAGCCTTGTTTTTGAAATCCTCAGTTTCAAGAAATTCCAAATTGACGTTAGCGGCTTTAAAAGAGTAGGATTCATTGCCAAGATCTTTCGTCTCAACACCAAGATCACCTAATAAATCTATGAGTTTTAAAACATCCCTGATTTGCGGGATTTTATGAATAATTACTTCCTGGCTAGTTAGAAGGACCGCAGATATGATTTGGAGTGCCTCGTTCTTGGCTCCCTGGGGAATGATCTCCCCCTTTAACCTATTCCCTCCTTCTACTTTGAAAGATGACATACTTATAGTGAATTAGTTGATTGGTTAAATAGATTCATCCGACTAAATACCAATTTACTAATTAACTATTTAACCATTAGTTATTATGCCTTCTTCGGTTTTGTCCACCGTTTTTTCCACCCTGACGTCTTCCTTTGCCCTGGTTTCTTCGACCTCCACCTTTGTTGTTACTTCTGAAACTTCTGCTGGCTGGTTTTTTGTCAGAATCAAACAGTCCTAGTTCTTTAACTGTTTCGATGTTTATATCTAGCTGGTCCTTAGAAAGCTGCTTAATATTCTTAAGCACTTGCTCATCCTCAATGGCATCCTTATTCCAAGTTTGATAGAATGATTTCATTAATCTCCCAATGGCAACAACAGCACCCTCCTTCTCTTTCGGATCTTCCATTGCAATAGCTTGATCAATCAACATTTCAACTCCACGACCATAGTGTTTGAATTTGATTTGATTAGCCCCGTACCCCATTCGATCTGGTTTCTTATCCAAAATTTCAGGCTTGGGCTTTTCAAATGGGCCCTCAAAATCCAGTTCAAAATTGGAAATAATGTAAAGATCATCCCACACCTTCTGATCATAGTCACTTGAATCTTTGTTCAAATCAGGATTGATCGATTTCATCAACTCAACAAGTGTTGCTGCTTTGCGATTTCTTTCATCCTTATTTTCGATTGATTTAAGGTGCTCAACAAGATTCTGAACATTTCTCCCGTATTCCCTTAGCTTCAGATGAGCTCTCTGCGTGTTATAGTCCATTTTTCAGTATTAGGCCTCAAAAATAATCCTTTTCACCAAAGGTATTCAACCACCAGAGGAATAATGAGTGATTAATTGAATTCTGCAGATCTTATTGTTAAAAAATCTTAATTGTAGATCAACGGCCCACACATTCTTATTGAGATAAGCTATCTTACAAGTAGTCAAACTCAAAGTAATACCATGCTAAAGAACTATTTCCTGGTGGCAATTCGTCACCTAAAACGCCAACCTGCGTACGCTTTCCTAAATATTTTCGGACTCACCATTGGTATCGTTTCTGCGTTACTTATTACGCTATACCTTAATCATGAACTTAGTTTTGACAAGTATCATGAAAATGGAGAGAACATTTATCGAATCTCTGCAGATATCACTGAACCTGACAATTCATTTCGTTGGTCAACGAGCCAGGCACCACTGGGCCGTACTGTCAAAGAAGAATTTTCAGAAATTGAACAATACACACGATTTGCAGGAGCTGGAAACATCCGAATGCGGCTCAATGACGTCAATTACTTCGCTGAGAATCTTTACTTAGTAGATTCCACTGTCTTCGATGTGTTCACTTTCAATTTTTTACAGGGAGACATTGAAACTGCTCTGAATGCTCCTAATTCTATCGTACTTAGCAAAACTCTTTCCGGTCAAATATTCAAGGGTGAAAACCCAATGGGACAACTTCTGGAAACCGATCGGTTTAGTTACGAGGTTACAGGTGTTTACGAGGACATGCCAAACAATTCACACCTGCAAGCAGACGCACTTGTATCATTTTCAACCAATCAAAATTTCTACAATTCGCAAAGCTGGGGTGGATTTGGACTCTATACCTATGTAGTGCTGAATGAAAATGCTGATCTCCAAGTGGTGACTGATAAGCTCAATACAGATATAATGGAAAAGTATGTTGCGACCATATTTGACCAGTTTGACATCAAAATCAAATATGAGCTTATAAATATTCAAGATATTCATTTGCTGTCCACATTTGAAGGTGAGCCCACGGCCACTGGAAACATCGAATACATATACATTTTCTTAGCAGTAGCTGTCTTCTTGATTCTAATAGCCTGTATCAACTACATGAATTTGGCACCCGCCAGGTCGATGCGACGATCACTAGAGGTTGGCTTGCGGAAAGTTATGGGTGCTCAACGCAATTCGCTTGTGAAACAGTTCATTGTTGAATCAATACTCATCACTTTAGTGGCTTTCGCACTCAGTGTTATAATTCTTCTCGGAGCTGTTCCTGCAATCAATAACCTTGTAGGAACAAGTCTGTTACTCAGCAATCTTTTGTCTAATGAGATATTGCTGACATGTCTCGGCATCTTGGTGGTTACAGGTATTCTGGGAGGCTCCTATCCGGCCTTTTATTTGTCAGCCTTTAGCCCGGTAAATGCGATCAAAGGTGGTGGAACTAAGCGAACAGGTAATGTTTGGCTAAGAAGAATTTTGGTTGGACTGCAATTTGCCATTTCAATTTTCATGTTGGCCGGAACCTTAATCATCTACCAACAAATGCAATTTGTTAGAAATGCTGATTTAGGTTTTGATAAGGAGCAAGTGGTGAATTTTTCATTAAACAGAAATGTGAGAGAACAGTGGCCGGTACTTCAAACTAAGCTACTAGAGAATCCGATTATTTCTAAAGCTGCAACTTCTACAACTGCTCCCGGTTCTGGTTATGGAAAAAATGT
This sequence comes from Cyclobacteriaceae bacterium, assembly GCA_028279155.1. Lineage (GTDB taxonomy): Bacteria > Bacteroidota > Bacteroidia > Cytophagales > Cyclobacteriaceae > Ekhidna. Next base: position 3,309 of record JANQST010000540.1, on the reverse strand, counting down.
AATGACTGTAGAGACAAATGAAGGTGTTATGGAAACGTATGGAGTTGATTCCTATGGAGTTGATTATGATTTTTTTAATGCATTGAACATTGAGGTCGTTGCTGGTCGCGATATTTCTCCACAATTCACAAGTGACACAGCTACAGCTGTTTTGGTTAATCAAGCAATGGTAGATCGGATGGCATGGGATGACCCCATTGGAAAAAGGTTTCAATTTGACAGGGACAGCACCGTTTTTCATAAAGTGGTTGGTGTTGTTAAAAACTTCCATCAAATGTCAATGTACAATCCTATTGAAGCTTTATTATTTATTCCATCCTTAAACAACTCACAAGCACTTGTGAAAGTGGAAGGAGATTTTGAGCAGGGAATAGCACATATTCAGGCATCATGGGAAGAACTTTTTCCGAATATTCCTCTTGAATACGCCTTGCTTGATCAAAATTTCATTGAGCAGTATGAAGAAGATCAGTTGAGAGGTCAGCTCTTCCTAGGGTTTTCTGTCATGATGATTATTATCTCCGGGTTAGGATTACTAGGACTGGCATCTTTCACAGCAGAGCAGCGAACAAAAGAGATCAGTATTCGAAAAGTATTGGGTGCAAGTGTGAATGGGTTGGTACGCTTGCTCGTAAGGGATTTTGTTTGGTTGGTATTAGTCGGAGCCTTACCCGCTTTCTGGATCAGTTACAACTTAATGAACAGATGGTTGGATAATTTCGAATATCACATTACGATTGGAGTTTTTGTTTTTGTCCTTGTTTTCGTCATTGTGACAATGTTGGTAATCCTAACAACAGGCTATCATGCATATAAAGCCTCGACAAGTAATCCATCGAATAATTTGAAATACGAGTAGACTGTGGCCTTGGATGGCTATAAATATCAAAAGACATTCTGAATTACTTCAGAATGACTTTCTTTTATACATGAAGTGGGAATTACCTCAAGAATAACAACTCTCTATATTTAACTAAAGGCCAATCTTCATCATCAACCAATAATTCAAGCTTGTCAACAGCGTATCTGAGGTCATCAAAGTATTTGTTTCGAATGTTATCGCAATACTCGATAGCCCGCTCCCTTGTATCTTCAATCTTGTTGATTCGTTTTCTTTCTTCCGTCATTTCATGCGCTAATTTTCGAACCGTATTAATATGACCAGACACCTCTTCAATTGTCTTCTTAATCTCGGCTGCATCAAGCCCCAACTCAACAAGGCCCTTCGCATTTTCAATCAATTTTGTTTGATACTTTGTGGCTGTAGGAATGATATGGTTTTGGGCTAAATCGGCCATCATTCTGGACTCAATCTGCACCTTCATAATGTAGCTCTCTAGTTTGATCTCATGCCTTGCATCAATTTCTATTTTAGTAAGCACTTTATGCTTTTCATACAGTTTCACTGCCTTATCGCTAACAGAAAAATCAAGTGCCCGTGGTGTATTTTTCACGTTTGATAGTCCTCGCTTCTCAGCTTCTTTAACCCACTCTTCAGAATAACCATCGCCCTCGAAACGAATATTCTTTGAGGTTTTTATATAGTCTCTAAGCACATCGATAACAGCGAGTCTTCTATCTTTTCCACTGTCAATTAGCTTGGTGACTTTACCATGAAAATCTGCCAACTGCTCTGCGACAATCAAGTTCAACACGGTCATCGGGAAGGAAACATTCGTATCCGAACCAACCGCCCTGAATTCAAACTTATTTCCTGTAAAGGCAAATGGAGAAGTTCTGTTTCGATCCGTATTGTCAAGAATAATCTCGGGAATCTGATCTATTCCTAATTTCATATATAGATTATCACCCTTCTCCACCATAATGTCGCCGGATTTTTCCAACCTATCCAAAACCTCCGATAATGTTGATCCAATAAATACCGAAATGATTGCAGGAGGAGCTTCATTGGCTCCTAGCCGATGATCATTTCCTGCTGAAGCAATACTTGCTCTCAGCATATCTGCATGCTCATGTACTGCTTTGATTGTAGTAACAAAGAAGGTCAAGAAAAGCAGATTGTCTCTGGCGCTGCTGCTTGGTTGAAATAGATTCACTCCTGTATCAGTAACCAATGACCAGTTGTTGTGCTTGCCACTTCCATTCAGACCTGCAAATGGCTTTTCATGGAAAAGAACCTTTAAACCATGTTTGTTTGCTACTTTATCCATGACATCTTTTAGCAACTGATTCTGGTCGGTTGATTCGTTTACAGGACCATACATCGGTGCTGCTTCGTACTGACCTGGAGCCACTTCATTATGTCTTGTCATGAGAGGTATACCAAGCTTATGTGCCTCGATTTCATAATCTTTCATGTAATCGTAGATCCGCGTTGGAATTGATCCGAAGTAGTGATCATCCAGCTGCTGCCCTCTCGCTGGGTTATGGCCAAACACAGTTCTTCCACCCATTACCAAATCAGGTCTTGCGGCATACAATGCTTTATCAACCAGAAAGTATTCCTGTTCCCAACCCAAGGAAGCATTTACTTTGCTTACGTTTCTATCAAAAAGCTTACACACTTTCACAGCCGCTTTATCCACAGCATCTAAAGCCTTTAATAAAGGTGCCTTGTAATCCAACGCCTCTCCGGTATAGGCCACAAATACAGTCGGGATACACAAGGTTTTTCCATAAATGAAAATTGGAGATCCAGGGTCCCATGCAGTATATCCTCTTGCTTCAAAAGTGCTTCTAATACCGCCATTGGGAAATGATGATGCATCCGGTTCTTGCTGCACCAGTGCTTCTGCTCTAAAATTTTCCAGCCCTTTTTGTGGATCAAAAAATGAATCATGTTTTTCTGCTGTAGCTCCAGTCAGTGGTTGGAACCAGTGTGTATAGTGTGTCACACCTCTTTCTAATGCCCAGTTTTTCACTGCGGCAGCAACAGCATCAGCTGTGTCAAGATCGATTTTCTTTCTGTTCTTTATTGCATCAGCGATTCGCTTATACACTTCAGGTGACAAAGTAGATCTCATTTGTTCCTGACCAAATGCCATCTCTCCGAAGTAATCGGAAATACGTTTCGAAGGGGCCTGAATGTCCACCTTCTTTCTGTTTTGAACTAAATTGAGCGCGTTAAATCGTAAATGAGCCATGGTTTAATGTTTCAAGGTCTATTTTAGACCCAAAAATAGATGAATTATGTAAATAATCATTTATTAGGTTCATTTTTTATCCACATATGATGACAATTGCAGAATTTATTACTAATCGAGGTATTTCATAGACATAAATGGCTGTTTTTTACGAAAAAGGAGTAAATGAGGGTATCCGAACGCTCTCTGAGGAAGAATCAAGGCA
>JANQST010000511.1 GCA_028279155.1 Cyclobacteriaceae bacterium | reverse complement strand
ATCCTTTCGATGAGAAGTCGGACCTTGGAGCCTTGGTCTCGGAAGCTCACCTAGAAAAGGTCCGGTCGTATATAGCACTTGCTCGAGAAGAAGGTGGGACCGTCTTGCTTGGAGGAAAGCGGTTGCCGATTGATGGGTATTATCTTGAACCTACGATCATTGAAGGACTGAATCAGGAGTGTCGTACCAACCAGGAAGAAATCTTTGGTCCTGTTGTAACACTTGATAAATTCGATTCGGATGAAGAAGCCATTACCCAAGCAAATTCTACCAACTATGGACTTTCATGTACCATTTGGACCAGTAATTTGAAACGGGCGCATAGGATGGCACATCAAATACATTCCGGGATCGTCTGGGTGAATTGTTGGCTGTTACGAGATCTTCGTACTCCATTTGGAGGGATGAAGGATTCAGGTATTGGCCGAGAAGGAGGGAATGAGGCACTTCAGTTCTTTTCCGAACCTCAGAATATTTGCATCAAGCTATAAAAAAAGCCATCCTGCATTTTGCAGAATGGCTTATAAAAATTGCTTTCTTTTAGGTTAGGCTGTTGCCTCTGATTTTTGCTTTGCTATTTTGAAAGATTTTCTTTCTTTATGACCACAATAGCCACAAGCAAAGTACTTCATCAACTCTCCGTCTTCAGTCTCGGTTGCAGGTTGAATAATTTCTTCTCTGTCTACTTTCAATGTCTGATAGTTACAGTTAGAGCACTGTAGTGCATGTAGTCGACCGTTGTATTTTTCGATCTTGGTGAATCCTGACTCTTCATCAATCCACACATCATAATCTACTGAGAACGCATCTTCCTCTGCCTGCATTCCTTCATCCAGGTAAACATCTTCTTCTTCTTCACTCAATAACTTCATTTTTCTGCCATCAGGCGATGTACGTGGTGCGTACCTTAATTTTTTCAATCTTTTCTCGATAAAGAAAGGATAGTAGAACTTAAGAATATTTTGAATGATAACACCTAAAATCACCGCGAACATTGAGCTCATGAATAAGGCTACAAAGAACCAGAGCCAATTTGATGGATTTATAACTGTGTTGAAGTAAAGCGTCCCTCCAATCAATAGAAGCAGCATGCCATTCCATAGCATGTTTATTTCATGCATATTGATGTAATCGTATCTGGACTTATAGTCCCCGGTGGCCATAAGTTTAAAGTAGTGGCCTATTAGAATCAGAATACCAATTCCTGCAACGGCCATTGCAAGGTAGCCTCCGTAGGTATTCCAATTTGCCAACAATTCAGGTGAAATAGGGTCAGTCATATCTTTCGGTTTATTAAGCGAGTTAAACTCTATCTACAAAGGATGTCATATTTTCTTTAAAACACAACATCACAAATTAAATTAAATCCCTCCATTCTTCTGTCTTTACTCCTGTAAAATATCAAAAAAATGTAATTCAACCAATGGTTTAGCTTTTAATGGTGAATAGGTACATTTGCTGCACCCAAAAACCTAAATATTATGAATCCAAAGAGCTTTTTTGAAAAATTATTATCTGTACTAGTATTGATCAGCCTAATCACTGCATGCGCTCCTGGTGAAAAGGAGAAGAATGTTGCAGAGATGACGGAGGATCAAGTTAGAGCCTATGCCGATGAATTGGCGCATAAATTCATAATGGTTGATGGGCACGTCGATTTGCCCTATCGAATGAACGTGAAAGGGTTTATGTTGACGAAAACAGTAGAAGATGTATCTGTCGAAACGGAGGGAAATTTTGATTACCCAAAATCAAAAAAAGGTGGCCTTGATGCTCCTTTCATGTCCATTTATGTTCCATCAAGGTACCAGGATACAGGTGGCGCCAAGGAATTTGCAGATTCTTTAATCGATATGGTTTCCAGATTGCCAGTAACTTTTCCTGACAAGTTTGGGATGGCAAACTCTCCACAAGAGATAGAAAAGAATTTCGAGGCGGGTCTGATCTCTCTCCCTATGGGAATGGAAAATGGTGCTCCAATTGAAGACGATATTAACAATGTCAAATATTTTTTCGATCGAGGCATTAGATACATAACATTAACACATGGAAAGGATAACCAGATCTGTGATTCTTCTTATGATACAACCTATACCTGGAATGGGCTAAGTCCATTTGGTGAGGAAGTGGTCAAGGAGATGAACAAATGGGGTATCATGGTTGATATTTCTCATGTTACCGATAGTACCGCATTTGATGCGCTTGCTATTACAAAAGCACCAGTTATCGCCTCTCATTCTTCATGCAGATCATTTACGCCGGGTTGGGAGCGAAACATGCCAGATAATCTGATCAAAGCGATGGCGGAAAAAGGTGGCGTAATTCACATCAACTTTGGTTCAAGCTTTTTATCACAAGAGGCACAAGACAAACGTGATAAAATGCGTGAGGATCTCACTAATTGGAGGGCAGAGAATGGTTTGACTTCTGATGATGAGGCTTATAAAGAATATGCCAAGCAGTATGCCATCGACAATGATGTCTATGAAGACATTGAGACTGTGGCTGACCATATAGACAATGTTGTTGAAGTTGCAGGGATCGATTATGTAGGGTTTGGATCCGATTATGATGGTGTGGGAGACAGTTTGCCGAAAGGGCTTAAGGATGTCTCAACGTATCCTAATTTGATTTATGAGCTTTTGAAAAGAGGTTATTCTGAGGAAGATATTGCCAAGATTTGCTACAAAAATACATTCCGGGTTTGGAATAAAGTGCAGGAGGTAGCAGCTCAAATACAAGCTGAAAGCTAGGCTACTTTTTCCTTTTCAGAGAATTGATAAAGTTGGCCCAGGCAAATGGGTTCAACAGTTGATTTTGTGGTGGTGAATATCTATTGATATACGCCTGAAATTGTTGTTGGACAAAATATCTATGATTGGCATTAGGTGAGTTAGGAAGATCATAATA
>JANQST010000509.1 GCA_028279155.1 Cyclobacteriaceae bacterium | reverse complement strand
CTTCCATTGCGCCAAAAGAAGTTATTCACGTAACCATCCCGGTACTTCTCGGGGCTGGATCATTTGAAGTTGCCGACAAGAATTTTTTCCCCAACAACTTGGCAGATTCGGAATTCACCATTGAAAATTCTGTGTTCTTTGTACTGGAGCCTGGTATTGAGATAGAGTTTAACATCAGCAATCATTTCAGACTCGGGTTTGGAGCGAGCTATCGTTACATCACAGGCTCTGAATTAGTGAACGTTGATGATGAAGATGTCACGGGAACTGCAGGAATGATCAGCTTCAGGTTCGGGCGATTCTGATTTGTTTTTCTGAATACGAACTTTCAAAGTCTGACCAATTCTCGATTTGATTTTTTAAATGCACGGTAGATTGTTTCTTCAATGCCGAAAATAACCTCCGTTGCTTCACTTTTAGGAATTCCTGAACTCGGTCTAATGTCTCACTTTGATTAGAAACCAGGTCTTCGTAAGAAACACTGAGAATTCTACCATCAAAATCCTGATCAATTTTAGATTGCAGATTTAATTGCGCTACATTGAATTCCAGAAAATCTGGTAGTTCTAAACGTACGGTGTTTCTCCTACTGTTTTTTTGGTGACTCCATTCATGGTTTTTTTTGGCAAGCTGGAGCGAAACAAACTGAGAGAGCTTATCCTCCCTTACCAGATGGATGACCTTAATCTTTGGATCGTCTATTATCCCCTGAAAAGTAGGATCGTAGATATCGTTGTCTAATCCATAGAATACTTTAAGTCCGACCGCTTTGACTACAGATGGATATGCATGAAATACGTCTTTTTCTAAATGGAATGCTTTGCTTAGCTTATGATGTTGAAAAACAACCTCACCTTTTGAAACGATGTGGGGATGAGCATTGAGCAGTGTGTGAAGCCAGGTTGAGCCTGAGCGGGAAGTACAAAGGATTGCAAATCTTGTATAATCAAGGCTATTTGCGCCAAACAAAATGTGGTACAACCACTTCCTTTTGATGATTGTCCAAGCCTTAAGATATGTGAACCAGTAGGTCATTGTCCTTCGAAGTTAGTCATTTGCTGGATTGACTTTTTTAGTAATCAGCAAGTTGTTTTTCTTGCTCATGTCTATGAATCCGATCAAAAAGAACTCACCTCCATCTTTTACCTTGTATTTTTTCTTCAAATCCGCAGGGGACATTGGATAATTCCTGGTCATCACATTGATGTATCCATTTTTGCTAAATTCAGCGATAGTATTTTTATCAACCTTAGCTTGAATCACCTCAAATACTCTTCCAGGCCAATTTGGGATAAGTGTTTCAGATGTGTAAAGGTGTGTATGGGCATGGAGTTTTTCCACCTTATAATGAACCGCTGCCTGGTTGAAGGCTCCGGCCTTTAAGATCGAGGCATTGGGCTCTAAAATGTACTTTTTGACCGTGCTCAAGGTTGCCTGGCTGGTGTTTTCTTCCGAAAATTTAAAATTGAACGATTGACCAGCTTCAGTAAGGTTTATCGTTCGAATTTCGGGCTCGTCATCAATCGAATAATCGATGAGTATCAACACCTCTTTGCATTCATTTTTCACGGAGACAACATGCACCTCTTTGATGTGGTCAATCTTCTTGAGTGTAAGCTTAATGTCAAGAAATGGAGATAGTTTGACGAGAACATTTCCACCAATTCTCTTTAACTGAGTCTGTAGTTCGACTATGTTCGGTGAACAGTCTTCCAGGTTAAATACTTTGTTTTTTTCTTCATCTCTTCGAGCCGGATCCAGGTAAAAGAAAAACGAACGATCCAGCCTATGATTTTGATCAAGATATGATTCTGCTGTTGCACATTGGATGTTAATGCTTTTGTCCAACACATCGCAATTATGTTTAAAAATCTCAACAAGATCTTCTTGTTTCTCCACATAGGTAGTTGACTCAAATTGTTCGCTCAACGCAAGCGTATCGGCTCCCATTCCTCCCGTTAGATCAACAAGATGTTTTCCACTTAAAATTGATTTCTTGTATTCAGCGGTTTGCTTGGAAGAAGCCTGTTCAACTGAAATTGGTGGAGGAAAAACCAAATCAAAATTTGATGCCCAATCATCCAGCTTCCTTTTGGCTTTTTGGCGTGCCTTGATCTGTGCTGCTACTTCCTTAGCAAATGGTGTAATGACCGAAGGTGGATTAAGCAGGAGTTTATTGATGTCAGAATTGATGTGCGTTTGAATGAAATCCTTTGTTTCAGCTTTTTGAAGAAATTTCAGCCATTCACTCATTCAATACACCAGGCTGTGCTCAGTCATATACTCTGCAATCTGAACCGCGTTGGTAGCTGCTCCTTTTCTAAGGTTATCCGATACGACCCACAGATTCAACGTCTTCTCTTGCGTTTCATCCCTTCTGATCCTGCCAACGAAAACATCGTCTTTTCCTTCTGCATTTATTGGCATAGGGTAGTCATTATCAGCAGGGTTGTCAACCACCGTTACTCCGGAAGCATTTTTAAGTAAGTCAACTACTTCGTTGAGTTCAAAATCGTTTTCGAATTCTACGTTCACAGATTCAGAGTGACCACCCATTGCGGGAATTCGAACACAAGTAGACGTAACCTGGATGGAATCGTCACCAAAAATCTTTTTCGTTTCATTGACCATTTTCATCTCCTCTTTCGTGTACCCGTTTTCCTGGAACACATCGATGTGAGGAAGAGCGTTTAGATCAATCTGGTGGGGGTATACTTTCTGGATGTCTTTTCCTTCTCGCTCACCTTGCAGCTGATCTACTGCTCCTTTTCCGGAACCCGTTACCGACTGGTAAGTAGAAACAACAATCCGTTTGATGTTGAAGGCATCATGCAAAGGCTTCAATGCGACGACCATCTGAATTGTAGAGCAATTGGGATTGGCAATGATCCGGTCGTCAATACGAAGTGCCTCGCCATTCACTTCCGGAACAATGAGTTTTTTAGAAACATCCATTCGCCAGGCGGAGGAATTGTCGATGACTACAGAACCAGCTTCTGCAAATTTCGGAGCAAACTCCAGTGAAGTACTTCCTCCAGCTGAGAAAAGCGCGATATCCGGCTTGGCATCAATGGCATCTTGCATGGAGATCACTTCATAAGTGTCCCCCTTAAAATTGATCTTCTTACCAACGGAACGCTCTGATGCAACAGGGATCAATTCTTCCACAGGGAAGTTGCGTTCCTCCAGTATTTCCAACATTTTTTGTCCTACGAGCCCAGTGGCTCCAACAAGTGCTACTTTCATGATTTTTAGCCAAGCATTAAAAACTGAGATGCAAAACTAGTACATTTAATCCCTGATTAATAAGAACACGATGACGAGAATTTTATCAACAATACTTCTCGTCACCACTAATACACTTCTTTCGCAGGTTTCAGACCAATTTACGGATGGAGATTTTACATCCAATCCTGCATGGTCAGGAGATGATTCAGAATTTACAATTGATGGATCCAATCAACTTAGATTGAACAACCTCGCACCCTCTTCCAACAATGAATCTTATTTAAGCCTTGTTTCTACAGTTATTGAGAATGCAACATGGGAATTCAAAGTGGGGTTTGATGGACTTTCATCTACAGGATTGTCTGGATCTAACAAGATGTTTGTTTACCTGGTTGCAAGCAAGGCTGATTTGAAGGATGATCCTACTGGATATTATGTAATGGTTGGAAATACAGATGACGAAATAAGTCTATATTCCACTGCATCTTCCACCCCTATTATCAATGGAACTGATGATGTAACTCAGTTTAGTTCTGAGTTCATCTCCGTTCGAATCACTCGTGATGCTTTTGGAAATTGGGAATTATTGATCGATACAGATGGAGGAAGCACTTTTACTTCAGAAGGAACTGCAAACAACACTGATTTTACAGAATCAACTTATTTTGGTGTCCTCTGTGATTACACGAGTACCAGAAATACAAATTTCTTTTTTGATGACTTCAATGTTACTGGATCATCTCCTTTGGACACTAACCCTCCAACCATCCAATCCGTAACCGCCATCTCAGACACTCAGGTCGATGTGACCTTTAATGAGCCGGTCGACCAAACACTTGCAGAAACCAGTGCCAATTATGCCGTCGATGGTGGAATCTCTGTCAATTCCGCCACTAGAGATGCCGGAAATACAGCATTGGTCCATTTGACTACTGGAAGTATGACTAATGGAACAACCTATTCCATTACCATCAATAACATTGAGGATGAGAGTGGCAATGCGATCATCCCCAACAGCCAGGAAATGTACCAGTATTTGGTTTTTGAAGAAGCGATGGAATTTGATGTAGTGATCAATGAGTTTATGCCTGATCCAAATCCTGTAATTGCGCTGCCTGACGCAGAATATGTTGAATTATATAACCGAAGCAGCAAATTCATAAATCTTGAGAACTGGGAATTGGATGGACAAGTGCTAGGCAGCTTTCAGTTTAATCCTGATTCATACGTTATCGTTGTTGAAGATAATGATGAAGCACTTTTTTCAACTTTTTCGAATGTTATTGCTATAACTACATTGAGTTTGAATAATTCAAGTATGGATGCAATTACGTTGGAAGATGATAATGGGGTCCAAATTCATAATATAACCTTCGAGGGTTCAACTGGAGGAATGAGCATCGAGCTCATCAATCCTAATGGTCCTGATTATTCTAAAAATAACTATGGTTTTTCTATAGACCTCGATGGAGGTACTCCAGGTCAACAAAACTCCATCTTTGATGATACTCCTGATACCACAAGTCCAGCCATTTCTAGCATTACTGTGATTTCTAATACAGAGCTTGACGTCAATTTTAATGAACCAATTGATGAGACCACATCTGAATCAACTGGGAATTACACCATTGACGGAGGAATTACAGTGAGTGCCGTAATGCGAGATGATACTGAAAATTCGATTGTTTACTTGACCGTTTCAGCACTGGTTTCTGGAGACACCAGAACCTTGACTATTAATGGAGTTGAAGACCTGTCAGGAAATGTAGTTGCCGCTAATTCAACTATTGATTTTGAATACATTGAAACAGAGGAAGCAATTGCCGGAGATGTGCTGATCAATGAATTCTATGCAATTCCAAGTGGCGATGCTGGGATCCCTAACACTGAATTTGTTGAGCTCTTAAATGTTTCCAATAAATTTATTGATCTTGAGAACTGGACATTGAGCGATGCTTCCAATACCTCGTCCGGTATGGGATCATTCATGTTAAGGCCTGACTCCTATGTTATTCTTACCGAAACAGATAATGGCGTATTGTTCTCACCTTTTGGAGATGTGGTTGAAATAGGAGGTTTTCCAGCGCTAAATAATGGTGGTGATGCTCTCAGGATAACCAATGCTAGCTCAATTGATATATTCTCAATCAGTTATGCTTCTGCTACATCCGGTGTAAGTACTGAACTAATTAATCCTTATGCACCTGATTTTTCTGAGAATAATTATGGTCCATCCATCGATCCTGATGGAGGCACACCTGGAGAGCAGAACTCCATTTTTGATGATACACCGGATACCACAAAACCTACAATTTCTGAGCTTCTGGTAATTTCTTCCACTCAACTCAAGTTGATTTTTAGTGAACCAATTACTTCTGTAAGTGCGGTGCAAACCTCCAACTATTCCATTGACGGAGGGATAACGGTCACTTTGGCTCAATTTGAATCAGGTAGCAATTCCAGAGTAGATCTTGCTGTATCAGAATTAGTGTCGACTGAAATAAGAATACTTACTATAAACAATGTGCAGGATCTTTCAGGCAATGTCATTGATATGGATACTTCCATTGAGTTTATTTTTATTGAAACTGTGGTTGCTTCTCCGGGAGATGTTTTAGTAAATGAGTTTATGGCAAATCCTTTGAATGAAGGAGGAACAATCAATGGGGAATTCATTGAGCTGCTAAATAATACCCAGAGCTATTTTGACCTTGAGAACTGGACTGTTAGCGATGCCTCAGGAACATCAGGAATTTTTCCGTCAAAAGTTTTTGCACCTAATGAACTATTGATACTTGTGCCTGATAATAATCCGGAGTTATATGCTGGGCTTGGAGAGGTATTAGTTGTCCCAGGTTTCAGGTCCTTGAATAATTCATCCGATGACATTGCCCTTAAAGATGGTACTGGAACAATCATTTTTGAACTATCCTACACTAGTTCTGAACTAGGCAAAAGTGCTGAGCTTATAAATCCAAACGATCCATGTATTTCTGAGAGCAGTTATAATACGTCCGCTGCAATTGAAGGAAGGACACCGGGACAAGTGAATTCCGTTTTTGATCCTACCCCAGATACAGAGGCCCCGACGGTGATATCAACCAATTTCAATCAAAGTCTAACCATCAATTTCTCTGAAGTTATGGATGCTTCAAGTTTAACTAACGGTTTGTATAAAATCTCAAATTTGACAGTTTCGAACACTAGTGTTGGACTGTTCCCAACGAGTTTAGACATTTTTTTTACAGAAGATCTTCAAGCTGGGATGATCTATGAAATGAATGTTTCTAATGTAACCGACTGCTGGGGCAATCCACTGGAAGAAACACAAGTGAATTTTGGAATTGGCAGAAGCCCGTCATTTAACGAAGTACTGATTACTGAGATTCTAAGTGACCCTGATCCATCAATTGGCTTACCAGAGGCTGAATTCATTGAAATTTATAACAATACTGGTTCGATTCTTAATACAGTAAACCTGATGTTCTCGGATGCTAATTCAAGTGTGGAAATTCCTCCGATCTCCCTGTTTCCCAATGAATACTATGTACTAACAAGTATTTCTGGTGCCTCTTCATTTACGAACGTAAATGTTATTGGAATATCCGGGTTTCCATCATTAAGCAATGTAGGTGAGCAATTATACTTATCGTTGGGCCAGGATCTTATTTTCTCTGTCTTTTATTCAAAAGATTGGCATGATGATGAAAAGTCCGATGGAGGTTATTCCCTTGAGATGAAAGATATTACTAATCCTTGTGTAGAAGCCTTTAACTGGGGGAGTTCTAGCAGGGCAATGGGAGGCACTCCAGGTGAAGTCAATTCAGTTAGTGAGAATGTTCCAGACAATTTTGGTCCGGAGGTGATTGGTGTAGTCGTTCTATCGGCCAACGAACTTAGAGTTGACTTTAATGAGAACATTGATCCTGATGTTCGCTCTACCGCGACAATAACATTCGAACCTAATCTTAATGTGTCCGGAATTGATTTTTACTACCAATTCCCAAAGTCGGTTATCGTAAGGCTAAGTCAAGATTTGATAGAAAGCAAACCACATACCTTCCAATTACGAAATGTGTTCGATTGCAATGGTAATGAAGTTCAGGAAAGTGACCTTGTTGTAGTTTTACCAGTATCTGCTGTCGTTGGAGATATTCTTCTAAGTGAAGTGCTTTTCAATCCCCGAGCAAACGGTGTTGATTTTGTTGAATTGTACAATGCGTCAACAAAGTATATAGACCTTGAACAATGGCAATTGGCCAGGATTACAGCTGGTGGAGTGAGTGATGAAAAATCCATCACTGATCCAATTGTTATTCGTCCCGGGGCATACTTTGCTTTTACAACCGATGTGGAGATCTTATTTGATAACTACCCTCAAGCAATCTTCGAAAGTTTGTATGAGATATCGTCCCTACCAACTTATGCAAATGATACAGGAAACGTGGTACTTCTAAGCCCATTGGATGAGGTACATGAGTTTTTCCATTATGAGGATGATTTTCATTATGATCTTCTTGAAAGCAGCGATGGAGTGTCTTTGGAACGAATTTCTTTCACTTCCAACGCCAATGACCCCAATAACTGGCGTTCTGCTTCTAGCGTTGCTGGTTTTGCCACTCCTGGTGGACCGAACTCACAGTCATTATCAAATCAAATGATTGCTTTAGGTACCGTGGAGGCAGTACCAAAAGTGGTTATTCCTGGAAATTCTGGATCAGGACGAGATTTCACTACAATTAACTATCAGTTTGAGCAGCCTGGAAAATTTGCCAATATCACCATCTACGATCAAACAGGCAGAGTGATTAAAAACGTAGCTGAAGGTGCCTTGCTTTCAACCGAAGGGTTTGTCCGTTGGGATGGCACCACTAACTCGGGAGAAATGGCCAGAATAGGGTATTATGTTGTTCTTTTTGAAGTTTTTGATAGTTCCGGTAATTCAGATGTAATCAAAGAGACAGTGGTGATTGGAAGAGATTTTTGAGAATGAAACCATAATAAATTGATCAATAACACAACATTCGATATTTAATAGAGTATTTTAACATAAGAGCTAAGGAAATGGATAAAAGATTTAATGAGTTCAAAATCAGGATTGATAGGAAGATAAATGCTATGGATGCTAAAATTGTCTATATGCATGAAGGTCTCAAGGGTCTTCACGAAGCTTTAGGTGATTTCAAGGATGAATTTGATATGTTTATTGATTTTGCGTCAGAGAATTATTCCAATCATGAAAAGAGAATAAGAGCTTTAGAGAAAAAAGCTTCTTAGACAAAATATTCACCAAACGTAATTGCTTGACCTATTTTCATTAGCCGCGTTGTCTAAGCTGAAGCTTCACCCACTCAATGCCAACGATACCCAGCACGCCCGCAATCAAAACAGATGTAGATGCAATTAAAAGGATGGTGTTGGATTCCTTTACCAAAACATCAATTGTGATTGCTGCTACTATGATAAAATAGAGAATGTTCTCAATCCGATTCAGCTTAACTTTTGTTTGAATTTTTGATTCCATAACTATTTGCTTGTCATTCAAAAGCAATATTACCGGTGGTCCAAAGAGCTACCGAAAAAACCATGTAGACAAAGAGTATACATGAAAAATAGTGAAATGGACCGCTTATTTAAGCAGTCAGATGTAAGGATTAGAGGTTGTACAGGTTCTGATTTTCTACTTTCTTGGTCTTTTTCTCAATTCTTAATCCCGAATTTCTCGTCCATTCTGGGTATTTTCGCCATGCGAAATCTTTTATGGACTTTAAATGCTAAGAGAATGAGTGCAAAGAAGGCAGCTAAGACCAAATACACAGAGAAAGAGCTCAAAGAGTTTGAAGATCTTATAAATGAGAAGCTTGAAAAAGCTCAAAAGGAATTGCATACGCTAAAAGCCTCGCTTACAAGAGAGTCAGATGATTCCGGAGATAATTTCTCTTCGGTCAAGACACTTGAAGATGGCGCGGATACGGCTGAGAAAGAACAACTGAGCCAGTTGGCTGGCCGCCAACAGAAGTTCATCAACAACCTGGAAAATGCACTGGTACGCATTAAAAACGGGACCTACGGCATTTGTATCGATACCGGGAAGTTGATTTCGAAAGAAAGGCTTAGAGCTGTACCGCACACACAACACAGCATAGCAGCCAAGATGAATAAGTCCTCTTAATGGACTATCTGGCAAATCATATTGAAGCGTTGGTTTTTTGCTCTCCAAAGCCAATCACGGAAGGAGATATTCAAAATTGCTTAAAAGAAATGTTCGATGCGGATGTCCCTGCAAAGGACATTGCTGACGGCCTGACCACCATCCAGGAAAAATTCAAAGCGGATGCATTTTCATTTGAATTGCTTAAGTCGGGTGGAGGATATCAGTTTCTAACGAAACCAGCGTACCAGGCTAGCATAGGTATTCTTCTCAAGCAGCAATCCAAAAAACGACTATCAAACTCCGCACTCGAAACACTATCTATCATTGCTTATAAACAGCCGGTGACCAAAAGTGAAGCAGAACAGATACGCGGGGTCAGTTGCGATTACTCCATTCAGAAATTACTTGAAAAGGAGCTCATAGAGATACGAGGAAAATCGGAAGGTGTTGGACGGCCCATATTGTATGGAACGAGTCAGAAATTCATGGATTATTTTGGAATCAATGACTTGAAAGAACTCCCAACTCCAAAAGATTTCGCTACCGAGGAAAACACGATCGGTGAGGAGAAGGAATGAAAAGGCCTAAGAAAAAAACGCCACCAGCCGACCCTTCAGTAACACGTCTCAATAAATTTATTGCAAATGCAGGGGTCTGTTCAAGAAGAGAAGCCGACAACCTGATCGCTGAAGGTCAGGTCAAAGTGAATGGGAAGGTGGTGAAGGAGATGGGCTTCAAAGTGAAGAAGACAGATAAGGTGGTCTATAAGGGGCGAACCTTGAAATCGCAACCACATCAATACGTTTTACTAAATAAGCCAAGAGGGTTTATTACTACCACCAACGATCCGCAGGAGCGAAAGACCGTGATGTCACTCGTTGAAAAGGCTTGCAATGAACGTATCTATCCAGTTGGTCGTCTTGATAGAGAAACCAGTGGATTACTTCTCTTCACCAACGATGGTGAGACAGCAAAGAAACTCACACACCCATCGCATAGAGTAAAGAAAATCTACCAGGTGGAGCTTGATAGGCCAATTACAAAAGAAGATTTCAATGCTGTGCTGGAAGGAATTGAACTGGAAGATGGAGCTGCTCCTGTCAACGAACTTGCGATTATTGGAAATGATAGTTCAGTTCTGGGAATTGAGATCCATATAGGTAGAAATAGAATTGTGAGAAGAATTTTCGAGCATCTTGGCTATGAAGTGAAGAAACTTGATCGGGTCATGTTTGGATCTTTGACCAAAAAGAATCTCCCCAGGGGTAAGTTTAGGCATCTTAGCCCCAAGGAGATAATGGCCATAAAAGGCATAAAGTAGATAATTTAATTACTTCGCTAGTGGATCCAATGAATTAACTGCGACTTTCAATTGCTCTTCAGTCAGCTGATCTAGCTGCGGTAACATGGGACGATTAAGATCCAGATCCTTTATGTCACTTTTGTTTTTTTTCATCCATTTCACAATTCCTTTGACTACTCTTCTATTTGAATCCCCATGAGAGGTGCCATCTCCGTTGTTTGGCCCCAATACTGCATTAACTGCAAGAAATGGTTTACTTGAGAAATAGATTTCCGAAAGTTTGGCTCGATATTCCAATTCTTCGGTACTAAGATCACCGGAATACTTCTTGTCAATTGCATGCCTTCCTTCATGGGCAAAAATGCTGGATTCAAGTGCTAGATTCTCAGTTGTATTGATGAATGCAGCTCTTAATTGACTTCCTTCCAGACCCTGAGATTTTAATTCTTCCAAAAGTTCCATTCCGATGTTAAACCTGAGCCGTTTAGACAAACCAGGTAGATAAGCATAGGGGTCTTCCTTCGCTATTGCATCATCAGAACTTTGGTTTTTCATGATCTCTTCACGTGTATCAGCTACTTCAACAGGATCACTAACTCCCATCCAGGCATTGACAGGACCATCGCTATAGGCGCTTCTCACTTGCAAGATGGAACTACCATCAGGAGCCCATCCACCGATTTCTGCTCTTCCATCCCAAAACCAGGAAGAGTATCCATTACTTAGCATATGATCGATAGCGATGTATCGAAGTGTTCCTTGTTTATCGTATTGACTTACTTCCCTGTTTTCATCCAACACCACATGCCCAAGGCTTAGCCCATAATGACCATTGGCAGTCATTAATCTGGCAACCATCCCAAAGCGTTTCCTCATTTCCATCATGAATTTTCGCTGATCAAATTCAGGCTTTTCTCCCTCCCAGTTAAGTTTATCCCACAAACTGCTTGCTTCTGATCGCATAGCATTATCATAACTATCCTTATCAGAATCACCCGCTGCATTTGTTCTATAGAATGTAACAGTATGCTCTTCAATGTTTTGAAGCGTTTGGTAATAATTAAGCAGATCCTGAAAGCGAGGTTCTTTGAATGAGACACTACCTTCATGAAGTTTCAATGCCAATACCGCGTATTCAATGAAGCCCGATTTTGCCAGTCCGTCAACAATTGATTTTGCCTGGTTTTCGGTTATACTTCCCGTTCTAAGCAATCCTGATGAAAGCAAACTTTTGGGACCCTCTTGGGTAGAATGGACATTCCCCTTGTCGTCTGCTCGATAGAACGAAAGCCATCCCTGATACGCTTCTTCATGTTTGTCAACTAATAAAGAAAGAGCTAGGTGAAGCTTTGAAAGGGAAATGTCACCAGGACTTTCTGCCATAATTGCCTGGATGGTAGCCTGTGTATTAACCAAATCTTCCGAAAAGGAATACTCCTTTTTCCAGGTTCCATTTAGAATTGACTCTTTGTATTTCTCCAAAACAGCAATTCCCAATCTGGCTTGCCCTGAATACGTTTGACTTACTGATTCCGAAGTGGTAATGGCTTGCTTAGCCATTTCAATCGCCTTTTCGTGTTGCCCTTCTTCGGATAAAACCCTTGACCAAACCGCGTAGCCCTTTGACTTCTCATAATCGAATTCTTCCAAATCCCTAAGAATGTCATACGCTTGATCTGGTTTATCATTTATTAACCAGGCCATGGTTGCCAATTTCCTCGCTGATTCAGCCCGATCTTTTTCCGAGTGACTAGAATCCGACCAAATCTGTTCATACATCTGGTATGCTTCCGCAGGCTTCATTTGAAAATATAACTTGTCAGCCTCCTCAATTGAAACAGGAGGCTGAGAGCAGGAGCTGAGTAGTCCCACTATTAAAAATGTAAGGTTCATATTATTTAGTATTTTCATTTTGAGTTTCAGAGTTAATACGGATGAAATTAAAAACTGTTCTAATTTTTATAACAGTTCAAAATTATAGAACTTTGTCGAACAAATGGAAATAAGTGGTGGAAAATTGAAAAGTGTGGTGCAACACTGCATCTATGAGATCTCAACTGGGAAATGGAAACCAGGCGAGAAATTGCCCTCTGTACGTAAAGCAGAAGGGCTTTGGGGAGTCAACAGGTTGACCGTATTAAGTGCATATCGTGAGCTTTCGGAGATGGGTTTGGTTGTCTCAGAAGATCGGCGCGGATACTTTGTTGCCAATCAAAAAACGTTGGAAGAAGACAGTGATCACAAAAAACAATTGGATGAATTGTATAAGAAAACACTGAAATTTGTTAAAAAGAACACGGATTTTGAGCCCGCGGCAGTATTAAAATACTTTTCAAGCCTGGCTGAAAAAGAAAATGAAGTAAATCCGGAATTCGCGTTTCTCGAGTGTTCAATCTTCCAGGCCCAGGGACATGCCTTAGAGATTAAAAATAAATTGAATGTGGCCGTATTACCTCTGCTAATTGATGAGGAAATCAAGAACAATGGAATTAATGGAGACGTAAAAACTTTGCTAACTACAGGATTTCATATTCGTGAAGTGAAGGCAATTGGTAAAAAGCATAATCTTCAGGTTGTAAATGTACATATTGAAGTAGATCCGAATCTATTTGCAAATATGGAAAGTAGTTTCAGTTCTGCTACAATTTTTGAGTTGGAGGAAGCCATGTCGAGAGACATCTTTAATGATGTGAAGGCGCTAGCAAAGAGTATCCGTTTGAAAGAAAAAGTTATCAAAGATGTGAATGAAGAAATAGAGCGGTTCCTGGCAGATAGCAAAAATGAAATACTTCTACTGTCTCCTCGGGTTTGGGGAAGAACCGCAAAAAAATGGCAACAAGATCCCAGGGTGCATCTAATCAGGTTCGCAATTAAAAAAGAATCTTGGCCTGTCATTATTGAGACAATAAAACTCCCTTTCAGAACCAGTTACTAAGTTCTGTAATTTGGAAATGAGCATCCAAATGCAACTCATTCCAATATGAACTGGAATAGAGATTTGGTTTCAAGGAGATACCTAATAAGAGCAATGGTCTCTTTTATCTCGTTAATTTTTCTGATTAATAGTTTCATTTTTCTATAACTGTTTTTGTGATGTATTTAATTATTGAGCTGTTAGCAATTATTTTATAATGACCCAGACCTTTTGCATGTACAAATGAAGCATGAGGCCATGCCGTCTCTAATTCTTCCCCTTTATTAAATGGGACCATCTCATCATTCTCGCAATACATGAGATGGGTGTTGATGTGTTTCAGGTTATCAACTTTTCCACGGAGGTCGAAGTAGTCTATGTTTTGATGATAATAGGTTTCTACCAAATCACACATGGCATCATACACAGCTTCATTACAACCGATTTCATCAATCAGATCCCTGAAAAAGTATCGGACATAAGGTGGTGCCGATAGCAGGTAATAGTGCTTTGGATGCATCACCTTAGAAAATTCATTCAGTACCATGCCGGAAGCAATGCCACCTAAAGAGTAACCAACGACTACTTCGTATGGACCATGTTTCGCATAATGATTTTTAATGATGTCACGATATTCTGGTAGGGCTGTATGCTTGCCTTCAGATTGTCCATGAGCTCGCATATCGATACCT
>JANQST010000505.1 GCA_028279155.1 Cyclobacteriaceae bacterium | reverse complement strand
GATTGGGACACTTTGCATGACAATGATATCCGTGAACGTGACCTAAGTCAATACTCGGCTATCATCATTCCGGATCAAAGTCCGGGTAGAATTCTTAATGGCCATCCCCCAGGTAACATGCCAGATGAATACACCGGAGGTATGGGCCTGGAAGGAGCATTGAAATTACAGGAGTATACCAAGGCGGGAGGAACGCTGATCGCCTTTGACAAGGCGAGCGATTTATTCATTAGCCAGTTTGGTTTGCCTTTGCGAAATGTGACCAATGGGCTTGACGATCAGAAATTCTTCATTCCGGGTTCACTGATAAGAACGACGGTCAAAACCGATCATCGATTGGCGTATGGAATGCAAGAGGAGGTCGCAGCTTCATTTAACAGGAGTAGAGCTTTCAGAACGGCAACTAAATCAAACAAAGGCGAGGGGGGTACCGAGTACACCGTAAAGCGACCACCAAGCCCTGATGTTGAAGTAGTGGCACGATATGCCAAAGAAGACCTGCTAATGAGTGGATGGGCATTGAATGAGAAACGGTACATTGGCGGAAAAGCAGCGATGGTTAGGGTCGGGCATGGAAGTGGAGAGGTTATCTTGTTCGCATTCCGACCACAGTTTAGAGGCCAACCACGAGCTACCTATAAGTTGGTCTTTAACTCGATTTATTCAGGATCTACCATGAAAGATAACTCCTCGGATTAGTTGAGCAGCTTCTTCAAAATGGATCGGTAGGTTTGACCAACAGGAACCTTGTTCTCACCAATAAGCAAGAGATTCCCTTCAATTTCCTTGATCTTTTTGCGAGCAATGAGAAAAGATTTATGCACTCGGATGAAGTTGTGACTTTTTAAATCTTTTTCCATCTGGGATATCTTTTCATGCGTGATGATCATTTCCCTGTTCGTATGAACTTTCGAGTAGTTGCCATACGCTTCAACAAACAAAATATCATCGATAAAGACCTGGAAGTGTTTTTTGTCTCCTTTCAGAAAAATAGATTCCGCTGATTCAGACTGAACAATTGGCGCTACCGCAGGCGAGACGGTAGTTGTGTTGGTCACTTTATTGACGGCTTTTACAAACCGCTCAAACGAAAACGGCTTTAGCAAGTAATCGGTGATATCGAGTTCGTACCCTTCTAAAGCGAATTCTTTGTAAGCAGTGGTTACAATTACTTTTGGTGGATTTGTCAACGTCCGAAGAAATTCAAACCCTCTTAGTTTGGGCATATTGAGATCCAGGAAAATCAGATCTACCTGGTGGTCATTCAGAAATTCAATTGCTTGTAAAGCATCATAGCAATGTTCCAAAAGCTTCAAGTGCGGCAAGCTCTTACAATACCCTTCGATAATTCTATGAGCGATCGGCTCATCGTCAACAATAATATAGGTTGTCATGTCAGATCAATTTCCAGTTGAACCTTATAGACCGAATCTCCATTGGAAACCAGCAACAAATATTTTTCAGGGTAAAGTAACTCCAATCTTCGTTCTAAATTTTTCAGACCGATACCTCCTTGCTCCTTTTGCTCATTGGGATCGTAGTTGTTTTCTATAGCAAAAACTACTTTGTTGTTGCCTGCTATTAAACTGAGGTGTGCATATGCATTCTCTGTCAGACTTTCTATACCGTGTTTGAAGGCATTTTCAAGCAAAATGACGAAAAGTAAAGGCGTGATTTGAAGACCTTCACCTTGAATATGATGGGTGAACTTGATATCTACTTTTTTCTGGTACCTGATTTTGTGCAGCTCCATATAAGTTGAAAGATATTCCAATTCATCTTCCAGTGGCACTTTGTCCTTTTGACCTTCGTAAATGGTGTACCGCATCATGTCAGATATTTTTAGAACTACCTCAGGGGCCTTATCAGATTTTTCAACAGTTAATCCATATAAGTTATTCAGGGTATTAAAGAAAAAGTGCGGGTTGATCTGGCTTTTTAACAACATGAGCTCAGCGTTTGTGTTCTCGTTTTTCAACTGTTTGAATAGCTGCCATTTTTCAAATATCCATGAGAAAGCAATGTATGTTGGAACACCAATGGCTAACAATCCAAGAAAAATCTGAAGCTCCTCGGGCTCGTCGAAAGCGATCGTCAAATTGAAGCCGATGACCATCACCAGTAT
>JANQST010000495.1 GCA_028279155.1 Cyclobacteriaceae bacterium | reverse complement strand
CTTCCATTGTTGGGGAAAAACAGCCAATACTGTAGCTGGTAGCCCATAAAAATTTCCTCATTGTACAGCTTCCCATAATTGCCATAAACCAAAAGATTTTCATCCATTGATTCAGGATCAAAGCCTGCAAAAACTTCATCTCTATATTGCTTTGCAACCTCTACATAGTATTCTCCTCTAGTCCTCGATTTTCGAAAGGATGGTTGATGCTTACCAAGCTCATCCAGAGTTAGCTTGCCGTCTCCTCCATGAATTTGTGTGCCAAGATTAGAACCGTCGATCTCACCAACGGCGAGTACCTCTTTTGTATTTTTTTTCGAATATCTATATCTCAATGAAGCGTGCTCAAGGAAATAATCAACCGTCGAGGGGAGAAATTTTTCATTGGGGTGAAAAATGAATTTTGGAGCATACTTGTTCAGCAAATCACAAATAAGGGGTTCCTCTGCACATAGCAGATCTGAATAAGCATCAACATCTTTGAACTCGCCTATTGGATAAGTAATTACCTTTTGGGAAAAACTATGTTCAGCACCAAGCAGGATTAACGTAAGAATGAACCAATGACCATTGTATCTCATACAGAACGAATATTCGGCAATGCGATCTTACAAACATCATGCAGAAAGTTGAATTTGTATGCATATGCATGCTGGCATTCTTGTTTTAACTTTCCATTTGCTAACAGTTTGATACATGAAGGTATTGTTACTTGGTGCAACCGGAAGAACCGGCAAATTGATCTTGACGGAAGGACTCAAAAATGGCTTTGAATTGAACTGCCTCGTGCGATACCCTGAAAGGGTCAAAAAAGAGAATGATCGAATCCACCTTTTCCAGGGTTTACCTACAGATTCCAATTCACTTGAAGAGGCAATGGAAGGATGTGAAGCTGTTCTCAACACACTTAATGTTTCAAGAACTTCAGATTTTCCCTGGTCTAGGTTAAGAACACCAAAAACATTTTTGTCGGATACAATGAAAAACATCATTCCCTTAGCGAAGAATCATGGTGCGAAGAGAATTATTGTTTGCTCCGCCTGGGGTGTTGGAGAATCAAGGGAAGAAACCCCCGGATGGTTCAATTGGTTTATTGATCACAGCAACATTGGTGCAGCATATAAAGATCATGAAAGGCAAGAGAATCTATTAAAGGAATCAGATTTGGAATGGACAATTGTTCGTCCTAGTGGACTAACCAATACGAAAAAGGAACAGAAGATCATAGAGAGTTTCTCCAACCAGCCTAAACCAAAAATGACGATTAGCAGACAGAGTGTTGCCAGGTATATGGTACAGGCATTAACGAATGATACCCTAATTGGAAAAACCCCCGTAATTTCTGGCTAAACATTGATTATCTTCATCGTCTAAACCCAAGGAAATGTTCTTGCGAAATGCAATTCTCACTTTGCTAATAATTGTTGTGATTCTTCAAGTAAAGAGTCAGAACACAGTTCACAATTTTAACATCCGAACGATAACCGCAGGCATAACTTTATCAGACCTTACCGATACAACTTCGGTTCTTGAAGCTGTAGACTTTCTAAAAAGTGCCAGAGCAGAGTATACAGATGTCGGTTACACCGTTCAGACCATCCGGATTTCAACACAGCACTTGCATCAATATCTGAATGGAAAAACCTACACAGAGGCTATCCCCTACCTGAAGAAATTTGATGAGATAGCAAAAAAAGATAACATCATGTTCTCTGTCGGGAATTTGCAACCACCAAATACCTACGATCCGGATTTAGCGGGTTGGGTAGTCCAGTTAATCAAGGAGACAGACAATATAAGTTTTAGTCTATCCATCTCTTCACCAGAGTTAGGCATTCATAATCAATCAATAACAGCAGCTGCAGAAATCGCCATGGCCGTTTCCAAAAACAGCAAAGGCGGCGAAGGAAACTTTCGATTTACAGCGTCTGCTAACTGTCCTCCAGGAAGTCCCTTTTTCCCAGCTGCATTTCACCAAGGTTCAAAAAGCTTTGCAATCGGGACCGAATCACCAAATATCTTACGTGAAGTTTTTCAAAAATCTGATTGGAAAACCGCTGCTGGGAATCTTAAGAAGCAGCTTGAACAAAAATTTCAGCCCCTGGAAAAAATGGCAATTGATTTATCTGAAAGTTCAGGGTGGCAATACGATGGAATAGACACCTCTCCTGCCCCCGGACTAGATGCAAGCATTGGTGGAGCAATCGAAGAATTAACAGGACAGCCGTTTGGCGGACCTTCTACCTTGAGCGCATGTGCCTTGATAACCGGAGTAATCAAAAATCTGGACGTAAAAACCTGTGGCTATTCCGGGCTCATGTTGCCTGTAATAGAAGACAAAGTACTTGCGAAGCGTGCTGAGGAAAAACGGTTTACTGTTCAGGAATTGTTGTTGTTTTCTTCGGTTTCAGGAACGGGTTTAGATGTGGTACCAATTCCTGGAAATACTTCGCAAGAAACCTTGGAACGGATGTATACGGATGTTGCCTCTCTTTCACTAAAATACACGGACAAAGCACTTTCGGCTCGCCTATTCCTGATTCCGGGAAAAAATGCAGGGGATAGAGTTGAATTTGACAATCCATTTCTTACATCTTCGACTGTGATGGATATTGAATGATTTCTCTACATAACTTTAACGCTTGATCACGTTTAATACTCATGCTCAATAGCAAATCAGGAATCAATGCTTTGACCCTAGGTAAGCTGGAAAGGCAATATTTCGGGGTTTCCTTTCTCGTATTGGCTATCCTGGCCATCATCGTCTCTACTCAGAAATATGTAAAGCATGCGGCAACAACTGAGTACTACTCTATCCCACTCAGTTTGCTTTATAATTTTATCGTATTCTCAACCTATGCACTTTTCGCTCCGATCATCATAAAGGTTGTAAATCGATTTCCGCTTCGAAAGAATTTCAAAGTCACAAACTTCATGCTTCACCTGGGACTTAGCATAGTCTTAGGTCTTATGCATATGTTACTTTGTAACTTAATTCTCTACGGTATTGATCTATCTACAAGTCCAATTTTTCCAAGGTTCATCGCCAAGTACCTAACAGGTGTCATCCACATTCACTTGCTCGCTTACTGGGTTATTCTTGGATTCATCACATTTAGAAAAAAAGATCAAGCTGAGAATAGCAATGGGAACCTTGACCAGTTTGTAATTAAGGAAAATAAGTACACAAGCTTTCTTGCTCTGGACAAGGTTCATTGGATTGAGGCCATTGATCATTATCAAAAGCTGCATACAGGTGACGGCTTTTTCATATATAAGGATTCCATGAGCAACCTAGTAAGACAACTTCCTTCGGATAAATTCAAACGAATCCATCGGTCGTTTATCGTTAACCTTGATCAGATTGAGGGACTTAAAAAAACCGATAAACAAATGCTGATCAGACTTCAGTGTGGTCAGGAATTGCTGGTTGGAAAATCCTTTCGTACGGAAATGAGAAGCTTGTTTTCGTGATCTCTTCACGAATAAAAATTTAGCTTTTGCGAATAGAGTCCCATTGTGATAACTAAGAATCAGAATGTCTTCGTTATTTGTCCTCATGTTAAGACTAATAACGTTTATTTCTGTTGTCGCCTTGCTCTGCAAATGTGCTCCGCAAAAAAACACTGAGTACTTAGACGAGTTGGAATCTATCCATCAGTGGTTGAGCGATCAAAAGGTGACGATTGAAGGTGCCCAAATTTGGCCTAATGCAACGGATAATCCTGAACAAGTTTCTCTCTCTCACTCAGATGGAGTGACAGGTAAACTAGTTTTCTATTTACAGCTATATAGAGAAACAAACAATACTTCTTACCTCCGGGAAGCCACAATTGCAGCGGATTACATAATGGCTAATCTGCCACAAAAAACCGACTCTCTTCAAAAAGTTTTCTGGGCCTTCAGTCCATACGGTAATGTCTGTGGATCTGCATTTGCATTGATCGAAACACATAAAGCCACTGATAATGCTAATTACTTGGCAGGAGCAACACACATTATTGATGTCATCCAACATTTTGCAGTCAACAAGGAGGATACCATTTCATGGGGATTAGGAAACGATGTGTTGGGTGGGCTTGCTGGCACCGCGCTTTTTTTATTATATGCTGGCGAAAACCTGGAACGTCCTGATTTGATTGAAATGGCAGAAAAAGCGGGCGAAACCCTGCTTTCCAGGGCTACCAAAGAAGTTGGATTAAGCTGGAAGCGGGGACAAAATGGTAGGTTTGAGTTACCCAATTTCTCGCATGGTGCCGCTGGAATTGGGTATTTTTTTGCTCGCTTATATGAAACCACGGACAATGAATCTTATCTAGATGCTGCGCTTGCTTCAAACACTTACCTTGAATCCATTGCAAAAACCGATAATGGTGTATTTCTGATTCCCTACGGTTTTCCTGATCCGGGTTGGAGCAGACCTCATGACATAGGTTGGGCGCATGGACCAGCAGGTGTAGCAAGATTCTACTATCAGCTATTTAAGATGACAGGGGATGAAAAATGGAAAGGGCGAGAAAGAGCTTGTCTCAAAGGAATAATGTCAAGTGGAATCCCAAATCTACCTTCCTCCAATGATTTTGGAGAAGACGAGTTTTATCTTGACAATCGTTTTGGAATTGGTTCCGTTGCAAGTTTTCTCTTGGATTTGGAGGCTAAAAGTGAGGAAGAACAGACCTTTCAGAATGAGCTAATCAATCATGTGATGTCCAAGAGTGTGATGCAGGACAATCAACTCTACTGGCCGCAGGTAAGGTTTTCATTTATGGCAAACGCAGGAGATACTACTGCCTTCACCGGACAATTTTATGGCGCAGCTGGTTATGGAATGCTACTCCTAAAAGCCCAGGCCAAACTAAACGGCACAGATTTCATTCGGTTTGTAGATGATCCATACTGATAGGAAGAGATAGGGACGTTCGTGTTTAGAGATACGTATGAGTCGCTAATATTTTTTAGCTTAGGCCAAAATACAGACTCATGAAAACGCTGCTCCATTTTTCATTTCTCCTACTCATTTCAACTTCTTTTTCCCAAAAGCTTGATCAGACTAAGCTTGAAGCACTATCTGCCTCCTATGCAAGATCATCCTTTCCAATTCTAAAGGAAATTCTAAGCATCCCTAATGATGCTTTTTACCCAGAGGAGATAGAAAAAAATGTAAAATGGTGTGAAAAACATTTTCAGGAAAGAAGCTTCACAACCACAAGAATTGAAACCAGTACAGTTCCACTTCTATTGGCAGAAAGAGCTGGAAAAAGAGCCAAGAAGACCGTTTTGGTATACCTTCAAATAGATGGACAGCCCGTAGACACCTCGA
>JANQST010000494.1 GCA_028279155.1 Cyclobacteriaceae bacterium | reverse complement strand
GTATTCCTTTCCTATCTGACGGCTTTGGAGGTATTAGTCAGGATGCAATTATCATCCAAGTCGGGTTAGAGTACGCGAATGCTGAATTCGGATACAGCTTTGATGTCCAGCTAAGTCAATTGGACATTGTTAGTGGTGGTGGTGCTCATGAATTCACGCTCCAATACAACTTTCATATCCCCTGGAAAAATCGAAATAAGCCAAAGAAAAAACTTCACTGTCCGGCATTCTTACACGGGCTGCATAATTAATAAAGCGGTCCTGCCACCCAGGACCGCTACCGAGGCTCGAGAACGAGCCTAAATGCAATTAGTAGTCACCAAAAAATTGCATTCCTCAAAATGGTTCTTAATAAAAAGATCTTCAATTTCTTCTTGACTTATGTAACCCTCTCCTTCTATCAGAAATTGATCACAACCAAAATCAGAAGAGTCAATAGCATGAACAGATAAAACTTAAGATGCAATGTGAGTTGCTTGGTTTTCATAAGGCTAAATCTTCGCTTAACAAAAGATGACACTAGAGCCACTAAGGAATTCAGAAAAATGTTCTTAAGTGCACTGTTTGGGGTTAGCAATTGGTTAGCAGTAGATTAACACCTTATTTTGCAATTTCTTTTCCGAATAATTCTACCACTATTTGTTGGACGATGATGGATATTCTACACTCCTTTTATCGAAGGATCAAGGTGTTCATCAGTGAGGTCTAGCCTCTTTTTGATGCGGTTTATGAAAATTTAATGTTATTAACCATGGTATTTCTGAATTCGGCAATTTGTTTGTTTGAAAGATTGAGTGTAACTAAGCTAAAGTGGTTAGCAAATTACTTCAAATAGAAAAAGATGTTTAATTCACACAAGGCAAAACTCATGTCCTTTGTGCAAACCATAATCTATGGTTAGCATATGGTTAGCATCTCTTTAAATTACCCGAAAAAAAGCTTCGATTTGAGTATCTAGTATTCAATAAAATTGATTCTGCCATGATTTTTATAAGAAAAATGACACTCTTCCTCAAGAATCCTATATTTCTACATCCTAATAAACATGCTAACCAATTTCATCATACTTTCACTACTGATTACAAGGCGCTTGTGTTGACTTTCATTCTTCTCTTTGGTCTGCAAGCAGTCTCTGCTCAAAATACTAAAATTGACAGTCTAAGAGATGCTCTTAATAACTTGGCTCCAGATACTTCTAAAGTCAATACCCTAACTAACCTGGCTTTTGAATTACGATTTATCGATTCAAATGAAGCAATAAATTATGCACGTCAAGGCTTGCAATTGGCAGACTCTATTGCCTTTAGCAAAGGGAAGGCACAAGCACTTCGGAATATTGCCGTGGGGCATATGTACGGAAGTAACTCCGACACTGCAATTTACTTTGCACGGATTGCTGAGACACTGGCAGTGTCTATTGATAACAAACAAATTCAGGGGGATGCTTTGAATACGATTGGAAATTCTTTCTACTTAAAGGGAAACTATGACTCAGCCCGAATTGCACATGAAAAATCTAAACTATTGTTTGAGGAGATTTCCAATTCATCAGGTGTTGCTACAGCTCTTAGTAGTATTGGGATTATCTATAGTGAACAAGGCAAGTATTCAAAAGCGCTTGAAAACTATCAGGATGCACTTAGTTTTTATGAAAAAGAAAATAGACTCAACAACATAGCCAACACATACAATAACATGGCTAATATCTACCTAGAGCGCGATGAATTTGATAAAGCCCTCACCTATTATCAAAAGACTTCTGTATATGATAGTTTAACGGGTAATAAATCAGGAAGAGCACATACCTTACTCAATATTGCCAATGTGTTGGTCACTTTGGATAGCATTGAAGCTGCTAAAAGAAACTACTGGTCTTCAATTAATTTGGGTGTTAGCAGTGGTTCAGAATGCATGACAAGTTTACCTATGACCCAACTTGGTGATTTGTATTTAGACCTGGAGCATTTTGATTCTGCTTACTTCTACATTTCCAGAGCGCTTTCTATGGCCACAGAATGTGGCTATGAACGATCGATGGCAAGCGCTTACCTGGATTTAGGTGAGTATTACAAAATTATGGGAAACCTAAAACAAGCAGAAGAACAGTTGCTCAAAGGATTAGCAGTAGCTAAAAATCAAAATTTGAGGCCTAACATGGGAGAATTGTCATCCGAACTTCATAAGGTTTATGAGCTTCAAGGTAATTATCAACTTGCTTATAAATACTTGAAAATCAATATGGAAGTTGAAGAAGAACTGTTCAACAAAGAGAATACACAAAAAATAACACGCCTCGAAGCTGAGTATGAATTTGATAAGGAGAAGCAGCTGATTGCAGCAGATCAAGAAAAGAAAGATCTTCAATTTGAACAAGAGATCACTAAGCAAGAGTGGATCAAATATTCAGTGATTGTCGTTGCATCCTTCCTTGCTGTTATTGCTTTTATGTCCTATCGATCGTACAAAAGAAAAAAGGATGACAACTTCTTATTGGAGGAAAAGAACAAACATTTAAAGGAATTAAGAGTGCGTGAGCAACAGCTTTCAGTAGAAGCACTATCAGCAAAAGAACGTGAGTTAGCGACCATGGCAATGTCTTCCCATGAAAAGAATAGCCTCTTACAAGACTTAGAGCACAAAGTAAGTTTTCTTGAAAATCGTCTAGATGATAGTGTAAAATCAGATCTTAAGGAGATGCGCAGAACTATTTCGGACAGCTATTCACTGGACAAGAGTTGGGACAGTTTCCTTCATAAATTTGAAGGTGTGCATCCTCATTTCTTTGATAAACTAAAAGAAGAAAACCCAAATTTGACCATCAATGATCTGAAACTAAGCGCATACTTAAAGATTGGAATGAGTAACAAGGAAATTGCCAATGTCACACATCTTACTTTGGGTTCCGTAAAAAGCAGCATTAACCGATTGAAGAAAAAACTCAAAATGCACGCTGAAGATAGCATTCGGGATTTTGTTTTGAAGTACGCTTAGTACTATTGACTATCAACGATGTTGTAGGCCCAATCAGTCATTTCGCGATAGTATCCTGGCGGGTAAAATCCATGAAAAAATAGATATGGAATTCTATTTAACGAATGTCCGTCATTCTTATAGATTTTGTATTTCAACTTTTGGTTATGTGTCATTAGCTCTTCCAAAAAGCCAACACATTTATCTGTAGGGACAAATTGATCTTTTTTTCCAAAAACGAAATACATAGGAGTTTGATTATCAATAAGATATTGCTGAGGATCATAGCTATAACTAAAAGCAACTCTCTCCAAAGTTTTCGAATTATAGTTAGTTGAAAGTTGACTGGTGAAAGGAAGTATACTCGCACCAAATTTTGAAACTGCATCATTAATTTTAGCCTGTAAGGCTGGTCGATTCATTTGATAGTAACTGCTCCCTTGATTTGCACTTTCTATTGTGAAATCAAATATTTCAAGCATCAAATTGATTATCTCGTCAACATCCTTCTGTTCAATGCCAGATTTCTTCAAGCGTATGGCATGTTGATATGCTGCCAACTCCCTGAAAGAAACAACCGGGCCCACCCTATTATATATGAATTTAACATCATCCCTTTCAGTTGAAATTTGAGGAGCAAACAACCCACTTTCAGAGTTTGTTGCAATACCTATTCTTTCAGGATCAACTGTAGGTAGCGACTTCAAGTAATCCAATGCAGAATTCGCATCGTTAATAAAGCCGGCATAGTCAAGGTATTTAAAATTCCCTTCGGATTCCCCTGTTCCTCTCTTATCATAAATCAATGTTACGAAACCTTTCTTTACGAAGGCGTTAGCATGAATTCTATAGGCCATGCCTGGAAATCCGCTTCTTTGCAATGGTCCTGAACCATGTAAAATAACTACAGCAGGAAATGGGCCTGTTCCCTTTGGTGTATAAACAGTGCCTGCCAAGATTAGTCCATCGCTTTCAAACGTCACCTCCATTTTGTGATCCCAAACAACACCATACCGAAAATACGAACATCCAAAAAGAGTCCCTCCTAAGCTGATCATCAGCAGTAGTAACCTGGCTATCCTTTTCAGCGCTAGCTTTATCATATTTCGAATTTATTTCAGATCCGAAAAACAATGCGTGAGATGATTATTATTTCAGAATTTCTTCACAAAATATTCAGAGTTATGAACACATCTGACTTTCATTGAAGTGCGTATTATAGCGTAAGCTTCCTTTTATAACCTTTATCTTTAGAATATGCCTGGCTTATCTGATCAGTATTACATTGGCGATTGGCTCGTAGAACCACTTTTACAGCGTATTTCCAGGAATGGGGAAATAAAAAAAATCGAACCTCAGCTAATGGCCGTATTGCAACAACTGGCAATGAACCCAGGACAGGTAGTAACCAAAGAGGATTTAAAAAAAACGGTATGGGTAGATGTAATCGTAACTGAAAATGTACTAACGAGAGCAATCTCTTCTCTTCGAAAATTATTAGAGGATGATCGATTAGAGCCAACCTATATTGAGACGATCAGCAAAACTGGTTATAGGCTTATTGCCAAAGTAAGAAATTCCAAACCAGCGATAAACAAAGATCAAACCATAACCATAAAACTTTCCAGAAAGCCTGTAGTAGTAACAATTGGAATCATAATACTGATTGCCCTAGGTGCTTTTGCCACGAGAAGAATCTTCCTTCCCATCACCTCACTAAATGTTTATCATCCGAACGCACTGGCCAGCTACTCAAATTCGGAATATTGGCCCGCAATCTCACCTGATGGGAGGTTTGCAGCATACGCCTGGAAGGGAGAATCTGATAACAACTGGGATATTTATGCAAAACAAATTGGTACGGAAACCATTGTGAGAATAACTGATGATCCCGCTACTGAGCTTAGAGCAAGGTGGTCTCCAGATGGTAATTACCTGTATTACCTAAGACACGAAAATGGTGGTAGCACCATCTATAAGAAGCCACTTTTGGGCGGTGAAGAAATTCGAATTCTAACTGCCCCGCAATTCTGCTCAGGTGATTTCGACATATCTCCAGATGAGAAATGGATCAGCTTCAATGATCGCGATAGTAGATCAGACCCACTCAGAATTAAACTCATTTCTTTGGAAAGCGGAGAGATAGAAACGTTGTCTCAACCAAGCACAGAATTCAATGGAGATATTCACCCAACATTTTCCCCTGATGGGAGGAAGCTTGCCTTCATTCGAGAGAAGAATTCTGTCAGTATGTATCTCTGGCAAATTGATTTGAATACAGAAAAATTGGAGAAACTAACATCCGAACACATCTCCATCAATGGGTTTGATTGGTCGAATGATGGGAACTCCTTGTTTTATGGATCTGATAGATCTGGCTTATACAAACTGTGGGAGTTAAACATTGATACTCGTGAGTCAAGTCTTGTTCCAGCTACTGACTATCAAATGGTTATGCCAAGAGTTGCAGAAAATGGCAGAATCATTTATGCCAAAATGCGGGATAATGTCAATATCTGGTCCTATCACTTAAAAAGTAAAACTGCAAAATCCTGGCTTGCAAATAATGAGCTTAGCCTTAACCCTTCCATATCTCCAAATGGAGAAAAAGCGTGCTTCACGATGAGTAAGGATGGTGTATTCCAACTTTGGGTTTCCAATCCGGATGGAACACAAGCCGTACCAATCA
>JANQST010000468.1 GCA_028279155.1 Cyclobacteriaceae bacterium | reverse complement strand
ACATCTCCATGAGGTTGCGTGTTTGGATTAAATGGTCCAGAAGGAGAATTAACACTAATAGTTCCACCATCTGAGATTTCCTTAAAAAAGATATATTCAAAATTACTTTCATCCGTAAGCGACCCTGAAGTTACTTCTCGTTTGTATCTGGTCTCCTTGCTCAAAACCGGTGGATCATAGGTTTTGTTGTTTAATGAGATGGTCACCTCTACCCAGGGGCCCCAAACACCATTCACTTTATCACCGGAATGAGATTGCAGTTCACTTTTATACCATCGATAATCATAGCTCCCAAAACCACCGGAAGGATCTGTTGCACTTGTGAGCACCGAAGGGTTATCTGTTTCACAAATATTTTGGCTACCATCAATTGCTCCGCCATCAAAGTTGACGTTAATGGTTACAGGACTAGTGGTTTCTGTGGTACAATCGATGGCTTTTCTACGATATGAGGTCGTTACATTTAATGACCCAGGCGAATAGTATTTGTTTGCACCACTTGCACCTGAAATTTCAGAATAAGTTGTTGCAGTTCCGATTTTTTGTTCCCAGCGATAGGTTGGGCTTATTCCTCCTGAAGCATCCACACTGCTTGTGATTTGTGATGGCGTGGTACCTGGATTGATGTTTCCGCCACTGTAGCTTATAGTTCCAGCATATACCTGTCCTGCTATGGTATAAGTGATTGAATTACTATAAGCGGTTTCAGCTGAGGCGGTAGCTTTTCTCCGATACATGTCACCACCATTGGCCTGGGCTGGTGGGTTGTACGTTGCATTGGTACCACCGGATGATACATTCACCCAGTTGGACGGATTGTTTGGATCGCCTCTTCCTGTTTCTGCTGACACTTGCCATTGATAGGCAATTCCCCCAATGCCACCTGATGCAGCTGAGGTGCTATTAATGGTGCCAGGATCATCACCAAGACAAATAGATGTTGC
Source organism: Cyclobacteriaceae bacterium (assembly GCA_028279155.1). Taxonomy (GTDB): domain Bacteria; phylum Bacteroidota; class Bacteroidia; order Cytophagales; family Cyclobacteriaceae; genus Ekhidna. Next base: position 3,555 of record JANQST010000468.1, on the reverse strand, counting down.
TGTTGATGCACTGATGGAACCACCGGTTAATGGTGAACTAACGGTTACATTTTTTCTCACTGTATATGGATTGTATCCATTGTATACCACCATGGCCTCTACCTCCACATATTGAGCTCCCGTTGATGTCCATTTTACTTTAACGTAAGTCAATGTCTCTTCCTGGATTGTCCCCCCTACAACTGTATAAGTTGAAGCATCATGGATCCCTCCGGTAACACTGACATTGTAAGTTTGCGTTGAATTCAACGTCGGCGTAGATGGCCCAGTAAAATTAACTGTCACCTGGGCTGAGGCTCCGAGGGTCAACAACAGGGCACCTAGCATTAGGATCTTTGCGAGTATCCCTTTACGAGCAAGTGCTTGAACTGAAGAACTATTCATGGATAATGTGTTGGTATTGAATTTCATGATCGTGTCTTTTTAGGTTGGTGATTATTGGCCTTTGTATTGATAAGTGGTTTCCTGGAGCAGGTTCCCGTCATGATCCCGAACTTCGGAGAGTCGGCCAAAAGGATCATAGGTATAGGTAGATTCCAGTCCGTTGGGATCTACAATGGCTGTCACACCATATCCTGGCTTGTAGACGTAGGTAAACACCTGGGCATCACTCATGCTTGCATGTGTTCGAAGGTTGTTAATCTTCGTCTTGATTTCTGCATTGGTCAAGGTACTTCCATTTATCAGTGTAAGATCTGACCCCAGCACTGTGGCTACCTCCAGGGCAGTGGCATTCACCACTTTTGCCACTGGGTAAGTAGTATCATACCCCCAGATGTAAGTGGTGTGTACTCCATCTATCTGAGAGACTTCCAAAGGATTCCCCTTGGTGTCGTAACCATGGAAAATCACCTGATCTGTGAAGGTGTTTGAGGGACCAGGTGTTCCGTGAACAGTCTGTACTTTCTCCGGCAGTATTCGGCTTGGCCATGAAGTGTTGTTAAACACCGTGTATTGGGTCGAAACCAGATCTGTGTTCTTTAATGTTTCTGTTTTTACCGGAATACCAATACGATAATCGGTGATCAGTGCCTGCTCAGCTGCTGTGGGGCTTGTCAGGTCTTGAGGGTAGTAATATTTGGTCGAGTAGGATTCTGTTGGGCTGTGGATCGTTTTTTCTACGATGGGTTTGACGTGTTTAAGTTCATCTTCATTGTAGGTGTATTCAACGCGCACAACTGTGGAATCGCTGTTGTAATAATTGGTTGTAATTGAATGATCGAGTTTGAACCACTCAGTTCTAGTGTCGAAAAATTCGAAGGTTGAGAAATCAACTCGTTTTCCAAATTTTATCCCCGTGACATTTTCATAAAAATTATCACTTGGGTCGCTATAATATACATACTCATTTGCCTGGCTTTTCAAGAGTTCATACGTACCAGCATTATTTAAGTAGCTACGACTGGCCTTTAGATTTCCTCGTAACCACTCAAATACAGTAGGAGGAGGAGAAGTGTTATTACCCAAGTGAGCACTATAACTAAGTGCTCCTACACCAATTTTAGAATCATCATCTAAATTGAACGAAAATTCATATTCATTTTTCCCGGTATTCGATGTAGTAGTGCCTAAGTATTCGGTTACATTGGAATAACCCACATAGTTGCTTTGAGTAGTTGTAAATGGAGCATTGCTACTTGAACTTATAATGTCTGCCGCGGCAAGTGATATTCCCAAACCACCCCCTGTTGGTTCTAATTTTTTAAATATCTCAGATTTGAGCACAAAAAGTGGCCTTGAGGTAATTGAACCAGAACTATGGATTGGATTAATGAATGAGTTATAGTCATATGTTCGTTCAAAAGCCAAAACCCCAGGACTTTCATATTTCTTTATGTTCTTAATTCGTAGTCCACCCACCGCATAATTCACTCCATCCTCAAGCAATGGATCTGTATCTAGCTCTTCTCCGTAGATTTCTATGTCGATTTCGGGATAAATGCCATCTAGATCTTCATCTCTTAACTCGATCTCTAACACATACTCACCTGCTGACAAGGTAGAAAATTGCTGATCTCCGGATAATAGTTGAGTGAACGTATTGTCGCTCTTTCTGAAAGTAGCTGAAATTCCACAAGACTGTTGTGAAACATCGCAAGGAAACGTAGCAGATACATAAACAATTGCATCCAGATATAGTGCAGGATCTATATTGAAGGTATCAGAGTAAATTTTAATCGGAATGGGTGGGCTCTGCTGAAGAACTTCGGTAGTATTAGTTTCAGCTATTGTCAGTTTCACTCTCGGCGCAATTTCACCAGCGAATGAGAGCTGACCGGAAGTATTTCCTTCATATTCATATTCCGTGGAACCTCCGGTCGGGTATGTGACTTTTTCCAGGACCCCCGCAACAGAATAATTTGGATCTGCATATCGATCCGCCCCTTCAAATCTTGTTCCGGTAACAGTAATCGATGGAATCAAATTAGCATTTCCATGCTCGCCATTGAAGAAGCCCCAAAAATCCTGAGCATAAGAAAATCGATCAGGTAAGTTTGTTGAATTATAAGTGAATGAATATGGGTTGATTTTTTCGGTTCCAGAAAACTCTTGTATAGATTCAAGAAACATTCGATGAGACCTTTCATTGCCACTACACAGTACTATAGGGCCCGGTCCACTTGATTGGACATCCTCATAGTTAAATTGGAATTTTTTCAATTCACCATCATTGGCATCTTTCAGTATTATTTCTTCTAATGCATAATCATCTGGTACGTCAAGTCGAGGAATATTAGACTTATTGAAGACAAGCTTCTCATTGGAAGTTTCTATTGATGATATTTTAGAAGATTGAACCGTACTGGTATAGTAAGCGATTGGCCTTATTTCATTGGCATTGAAGCCATCTATGTTACTCACTCCATTTACCAGCCTCTCTTGTCCAGAACGTGAGCACGTTTCATGGGTATTCGTAGTATAGGTGAATTTGATACTTTTTTTCTCGTTGGCATTTTCAATATCCAGCAAGTACCAGCCATTGACATAACCATGTGTAATATTCTTACTGTTAATCAATGTCTGACTAACAACTAAACGCTCATATGCCGTTCTACTCAGATCTTTTGATTGACCCAGGTAGTAATTGGTTCCGTCGACAGACTTGAGATGCCAACCAATTATTTCATCGTCATTATCCTTAATCGGCGTAATGTCAATATCTGAGTGAGGCATCACAACAATTTCTCCAGTTTGACGAAAGAGAAAGCTACCGGAGTGACCAGGCACACTGAAATTGAAGAGATCTGGTTGATAGTCGAGTTCGCCATCTAAAGATCTACCGATAAGATCTACTATCTCAGCCCAGTCATCACCAACATTTAGTGCTTGAAAATTGGCGACTGTTTCTATATTGTTTAGAAATCCACCAACACCATCATCAGCAATACCCCTTACAACCCTGGTGATCGATCCTCCTGCACTCAAGTTCCATCCCAATCCGACCCAGGAGGCCGTTTCTTCCACCCTTATTCCGCCTGCATGATAGTTAAGACTTACCGGGATCGACAGCTCTCCTTCTGTCAACGTGTGTATAGGAATAGAAATATTGGGAAT
>JANQST010000443.1 GCA_028279155.1 Cyclobacteriaceae bacterium | reverse complement strand
ATACTGTGCTTGATCGTCTCGAGAAAAAAGACTTTGTAACGTCCTATATGGGCGGTGCAAGTTCAGAACGTGGGGGTAGGCGAAAACGAATTTTCAAGGTGACAACTGCAGGATCTAAAGCAATCGAATACGTTCATCAAACACGAAACGAACTCTACAGCAAAATCCCTAAAACGGTCTTAGGATTTCAATGAAAAGAAAAGATCCTCCGAGCTGGGCACTAAGTATGTTACAATTTTTCTGCAAAGAGAGATATCTCGAGCAGATAGAAGGAGACTTACTCGAAATATTCCATCGGGAAGAATCAATCCGAAAAGCCAGGTGGAGTTTTGGATGGAACGCAATCAAATTTTTCCGCCTGCGATACTTAAAAGGACTTGATGATTTTGAACAATTAACAACACTTGCAATGATCAAAAACTACTTAAAAATTGCTGTCAGGACACTGTTGAAGCAAAAATCTTATGCAGCAATCAATATTGTTGGTTTGGCCATAGGGCTTGCCTCCTGTCTCCTGATTTTTATGTACATCGCCCATGAGAGAAGCTATGACAACTTTTATCAGGATGTCGATCGAATGTATCGGGTAGCCAATGGTGAACGAGGAAGATTTACTCCAGCACTTCTGGCATCAACAATGATCAAAGATTATCCACAAATTGAGGCTGCAACTAAGCTCAATGGACTTGGTGATGGAAATTTTCTAATAGACAATGCTAACATCATCCAAGATGGAGGATGCTGGGCTGACAGTGAAGTTTTCAAGGTTTTTGAGATGGAATTCATTGCGGGAGATTCAGAATCAGCTTTGGCAGAGCCAGATAACCTCGTGCTGACTGAATCAATTGCTCAAAAATTCTTTCCTGATCAGCCTGCGGTTGGTCAAGTGATAGAATTAGATGGTGAATCCGTAAAGATTACAGCAGTTGTTGCCGATCCACCCAAAAACACCCACTTCCCATTCAAATTTTTGATGGCAAACCCAAATGATCCAAATGACACCTACAATTGGACCGGGAATAATCACTGGACATATGCCAAGATCAAGGAAGGTGTATCGCCAGAAGAAGTTACAGAGCAATTGCAAGAACTGTATACCAAGTATGTGGGACAAGAAATCATAAAGTTTAGTGGTCATGCTTCTTTTGAAGAATTCGTCGCGGATTATCCCGATCGATACTATGGGTTCACTTTGCACCCAGTAAAAAGAATTCACTTATACGAATCCTGGTTCTCAATGGGACCAAGAGGCGATTATAAAAATGTGATTGTCTTCACTTCAATTGCACTATTCATCCTTTTGATTGCTTGTGTGAACTATATCAACATGTCTACAGCTCGTTCCGCCATTCGATCTAAAGAAGTCGGAATTCGTAAAGCACTTGGCTCCTATAGAAAAAATATCATCTCACAATTTCTCACAGAATCACTACTTATTACCTTCCTTGCCATCCTTTTTGCATTGGCTATCGGAGGAGCTTCATTGCCATATTTCAATGAGCTTACAGGTAGAATCTTTGATTACAGCGACTTGTTTTCAGCCACAAGTGTAGCTTCAATCATAGCACTTTTAATCATTGTTGGTCTTTTTGCAGGTGCCTATCCAGCCTACATCATCTCTTCCTTTTCTCCATTAAAAGCGCTAAGAGGTCATATGCAGCAAGCAGGCAAAAAGGGGCTTAGAAGTGGATTGGTAGCTTTTCAGTTCGCAATTTCCATTTTCCTTGTTGCAGCAACTTTGGTCATCTACCAGCAAGTACAGTTCATGCTGTCTCAAAACCTTGGAGTAAATATTGATCAGACCCTTGTGATATACAATGGACGTCAACTTGAAACTAAATATGATTTGTTCAAAACTCAACTGGAACAAAGATCAGATGTTCAGCTAGTATCAAAAGCCAATGGAGTTCCATTCCATGGATTCGGTGACTGGACCTATCAAATACCAGCTGAAGACAATAGAAGAACAGCTCCACTGAACTCTTTCGTGGTTCCGGGCTATGAAAAAGTTCTTGACATTGAAATGGTACAAGGTCGTTTCTTTGAAGAAGGACGTGCCACAGACACCGCTGCAGTAGTCATTAACGAAGCACTTGCTAAAGAATTGGGTTGGACGGAACCACTAGGAAAAAAACTCGCTCGCCAGATAGAATTTACCGTAATCGGAGTTATGAAGGACTTCAATTACGCGTCTCTGAAACGAGAAATCAGACCGATGATTCTCAGATATGGTCATAAGAATAGTGAAGTCGGTATGTGGCATCAGCGTTACATTCTTGCCAAGGTCAATAGTCCTGATGTTTTAAAAACTGTCCAGGAAATTGAAGAATTGTGGAGTCAACATGTTCCTGACTATCCATTCGATGCTACATTTCTCAATGAATCATTTCAACGACAATATGAGGCTGAACGTAAATTCGGACAGGTTTTTACCACGTTCTCTCTGCTTGCCATTTTCATTGCCTTCCTTGGTTTATTTGCATTAACGACTTTTGTTCTGCAAAAAAGATTTAAAGAAATCGCCGTAAGAAAGGTTCTAGGAGCATCCGTTACCTCCTTGCTTCAAATGATGATAAAAGATTTCACTCGTCTTGTTTTGATTGGAGGGGTGGTAGGAATCGCCGTTGCATTCTATTGGCTTGAAAACTGGTTGCAAGACTACAGCTATCGAATTGAGCTTTCATGGTATCTGCTTGCCCTACCTGTACTAATCATCCTGGTGTTGACCTGGATGGTCGTCAGCATGAAGTCTTATAAAGCTGCTATGGCCAATCCATCAAATGCCCTTAAAGAGGAGTGATTTACCTAATAGGATGATTTCTATTTTCTTTCATTAGTTTTAGGAATCATCCTTTTTATGGAAACACTTCGAACCATTTGGCTTAGCATTCTTGATTTTCTAAAAAGTGTGGGTGACGTCTTCACTACCACGCTTTTCAAACTGGGTCAAAGTGAGATCTCACTGGGAACCATTCTTTACTTCCTCATTGCATTTATACTCCTCTCCTACCTCTCAAAGCGATTTCGAAATTTTCTAGTCAACAAAGTACTGGTAAAGGCAAGTTTCGAGCTTGGGGCCAGGAATTCTATTGGCATGATTGCCAGGTTCAGCTTTCTTTTTATTGGAGGTATAGTTATCATTCAAGGAGCTGGAATCGACCTGAGCTCTTTGAGTCTACTTGCCGGAGCTTTGGGTGTTGGTATTGGATTTGGACTCCAAAACATAACTGACAATTTCATTTCCGGGATCATTATTCTGTTTGAAAAACCGATAAAAGTTGGCGATCGAATCGTTGTAGGAGATATCGAGGGTGATGTTATTAATATCTCGGTGAGAGCAACAACCATACTGACCAATGAGAATATTTCAATCATCGTTCCTAATTCCGAATTCATTTCTTCCAGAGTAATCAACTGGAGCCATAATGACAGGAACATCCGATTCGATATTCCAGTTGGTGTGAGCTATAACGAAGATCCGGTTTTGGTAAGAGAAATATTGATGGATGTTGCGGATGAAAACCCGCATGTTCTGAAAAGTCCAACCCCACATGTTTTCTTTGATGAATTTGCAGACAGCTCTTTGAATTTCACTTTAGCTATTTGGACATCATCTCATACGGATAAACCGCGAATCCTAAAATCAGAGCTTTATTTCTCCATTTTTGAGAAGTTCAAAGAAAAAGGTGTGGAAATCCCATTCCCACAACGAGATGTACACATTAAATCTCAGCCAGAAGCAAGCTAAAAAATCAAGTCTCATTTTTTTATCTTTAAATGCAACTTTCAATGAGAACAGCGCTCTTTGGATTAAAACATTTAGTAGTCAACCTTCAAAACACTATGACTATGCGCTATTTAACACTACTATTCACAACGATACTGACGATTCAATTTGCACATTCACAAGATTGTGAAAAACTACTGCAAGCCGTTCGATCTGACGATGTAGACAAAGTCAAAGAACTATTGGCGGAAGGAGTCGATCCTGATTGCATTTTTGGGAAATCAGACCCACGGACAGCTTTGAATCAAGCAGCAAAAAATGGAAATATCACCATTGGCAAAATTTTGATTAAAGCCGGGGCAAAAGTAGATCATCGAGCAAGCGATGATGCTACTCCCCTTATCACTTCCGCAAGGAAGAATAATTTTGAATTCATGAAGCTTCTGATTGAGAATGGAGCTAATGTGAATTCCAACATCCAGGGTGATGGAACCGCTTTGCTTTGGGCGTCCGGCACTGGAAACCTGGAGATGGTGAGTTATCTACTTGATCGGGGAGCCAAAGTAAATGCAGTCTCAATTGGAGACGGGACCCCCTTGATCCATGCAGTCAGAAAAAATAAACTGGAGGTTGTAAAACTATTGCTTGATAACGGTGCTGATCCTAACCTGGCATCTCCTGGTGATGATAGCCCAATGATTTACGCAAGCAAATCCAGTAACTCCGATTTGATGCATTTGTTGCTCTTAAATAAAGGTGATGTCAACAAAGTGACCCGAGGTGATGGAACTCCGTTGATTATGGCTTCAAGGCAAGGTAATCTAGACAAAGTTGAACACTTGGTAAGCTTAGGTGCTGATGTCAACCTCGGAGTAAAAGGTGATGGTAATCCACTCATTGTTGCTTCCAGACGTGGACACATTGATATTATGCGCTTCTTACTGGAGAATGGTGCAGATGTAAACGCATTGGTTGAAAGCGATGAAACTCCGTTGATTCAGGCAGCAGGCAGCGGGCATTTGGATGCAGTCAAATTGTTACTCAACAACGATGCGGACATCAATAAATCTACTCGCTACAGAGGAGAATTGAGATCCCCTTTAAGTATGGCGAGAAAAAATGGCCACAATGAGGTCGTTGACTTCCTGGTTGAAAACGGTGCAACAAAATAAAAAAGAAATTTTAAGCCGCTTTCGTCTGTTCTGATGGCTCAACTCCAGCTTGAATTTGTTTCACAGTAAGTGTTGAGTTATCCGGGCTCCATCCCGGAGGGCCGAAGATGTACATGAATACCTCTTTGAAGTTTTTAGCCTTCTTAAGGTCATGGAAAATATCTTCAAACACATGGGTGTTTAACTTAATTGGATTGTATGTCTCCGGATTCTTTAGAATACCATACTGAGGAGCCACTCCTTTAATGATGTTTTGCCAGGTACCAAACAAATGGTCCCAAATCAGCAATATGCCACCATGATTTTTGTCTAGGTATTCAACATTGCTTGAATGATGAACCGCATGCACATAAGGGTTGTTGAAAATTTTACCAAACCACCCCAATGGACCAAGAAGCTTTGTATGTAAAAAGTATTGATATGTTCCATTGATAATTAGCGCCGTTCCAATCATTACCGGCTCAAACCCTATGCAGGCCATCCAAATCCAGAAAATAGGTTTGTATAGTGTGATAAAC
>JANQST010000415.1 GCA_028279155.1 Cyclobacteriaceae bacterium | reverse complement strand
GGATTGTTTTCCTGGTCGCCATGTATCTGATACTTATCTATCTAACTCCAACACGGGAAAACACCCTATTAACTTTTTGCGGGTTCATCCTGTTTTTCTTTTTCCAATCACTCATACTTTCCTTTCGATTTGCCGCATCCTTAAAGCAAGCAAAGGAAGAGGCAGAAGCGGCGTCCAAAGCCAAGACAGATTTTTTAAGTACGATTTCACATGAGATAAGAACTCCTTTAAACGCAGTTGTTGGAATTTCTCATTTCCTGATGAATGATAAACCCAGGAAAAATCAGATTGAAAGTTTAGAGTCGCTAAAATTTTCTGCTGAGAATCTAACGAATATTATCAATGACATTCTTGATTATAACAAGCTTGAATCGGGTTCAATTGAGTTCGAAATGACGGAAGTCAACTTAAGGGATCTTGCTCGAAAAATCATTAGCGCTCACATGCCAAATGCCAAAGCAAAGGGAGTTGATTTGATTCTGGAGTTTGATGATCGAATTCATGAGAATGTGTTGGCGGATTCCACAAGAATCTACCAGGTAGTGAATAACTTAATTCATAATGCACTAAAATTTACCTCTGAGGGATACGTAAAGCTGAAATTGGACCTGGTTAGACACAATGCCAAATCAGTAAAGGTACTTTGCATTGTTTCGGATTCGGGAATTGGTATTTCAAGGGAAAAACAAGCTGTAATCTTTGAGAAATTCACCCAAGCCGGTTCATCCACCACAAGGGAATATGGAGGCACAGGGTTGGGATTGGCTATTATCAAACGTATTTTGAATCTGGTTGGCTCAGAAATAAATGTGGTCAGCGAGGAAGGAAAAGGGGCAGTATTCTCTTTTGAACTCTCTTTTAGCAAAGTAAAACGTTCGCCAAAGCCAGCAATCTACGAAGACAACCTTGCAGATAAGAAATTGAAAGGGAAGAAGATACTTTTGGTAGAAGACAATCAGATGAACATCATGGTCGCAAGTAAGTTTCTGAACAAATGGGAAGTTGAGATTGATGTAGCTTACAATGGACAGGAAGGTGTGGAAAAAGTGATGGAAAATCACTACGATCTTGTTTTAATGGATTTGCAAATGCCGATTGTAGACGGGTATGAGGCAACCAGACAGATTCGTCAGCAAAACAATAAAATCCCAATCATAGCCCTTACAGCATCGGCGCTTTTGAGAGTGAGGCGAGAAGTGCATGCTGCCGGAATGAATGATTACATCACCAAACCATTCAACCCTGAGGAATTAAAGAGGAAGATTGTCTATCAACTAACGAGAGCTAAATTCTCTCACTGAGTTAATAAAGCACTTGACTTTTTCAGGATCTGTATCAGGGTATACACCGTGTCCAAGATTTGCGATATGTGGGTGTCCTTCAAATTGATCCAACATCTTTTTTGTCTCCTTTTCAATTTCATCAAAGGAACTGTAAAGTGCACAAGGGTCAAGATTTCCTTGTAAAGTTTTGCTATTCAGTACTTCTCTGGTCTTTAGTGGATCCATGTTCCAATCAAGTCCGATCGTATTGCAATTAAGGTCATTCATTTCCTTCAAAGCGAACCATGCACCTTTAGCAAATACAGTGATTGGTACTTCGTCGATTGCATCACATATTTCAGAAATGTACTTCAAGGAGAATTCCCAATAATGATTGGGCGGAAGAACTCCTGCCCACGAGTCAAAAATCTGGATGAGATCAGCTCCAGCGGCAATTTGACTTTTTAGATAACCAATGGTTGTGTTCGTTATCATGTCAAGTAGCCGATGTGCATCTGAAGGGTTGGTGTAAAGCATCCCTCGGGCTTTGGAAAAAGTTTTGCTTCCGCCTCCTTCTACCATGTATGAAAAAATGGTCCAAGGAGCACCTGCAAAACCGATCAAAGGAACACGATTGTTAAGTTCGGATTTGGTTAGTTTGATCGCATCATACACATAGCTGAGTTCAGAAGGGTCGGCCACCTTTAAGGTATCAATATCACTAGATGACTTGATGGTCTTAGGGAAATGAGGACCTTTCTTCTCAATCATCTCATAGGTCAATCCCATCGCCTCAGGAATCACTAAAATATCGGAAAAGATGATTGCAGCATCCACCTCCAAAATATCCACAGGTTGAATGGTAACTTCTGCTGCTAGTTCTGGTGTTTCAACGAGCTCCTTGAATCCGGATAACTTTTCGCGGACTGCTCGATATTCAGGTAAAATTCTACCTGCCTGACGCATCAACCAAACTGGAGTTCTATCGGTTGATTCTCCCCTTGCAGCTCGAAGTAAAAGGTCATTTTTTAAAGACATGGCGGCAAATTTAACCCTTCATTTCACGTCTACATCACGAATTGAATGTTCATTTCGTAACTTCGTAACATGGCTTTATTATTTGACAATTTTGACGACTGGAAAAAGGCAGCTGAGTTGAAAAAAGCTCCACTCTATCAAGCTGTTCTCGACTTTGAAGTTCAACAAAAAGGTAAGAGTGAAGAAGAAATATGGGAGGGTGTTCAAAATGCATTTGAAGTAATGAAAGAAGCGGTTGTGTCCGGGTTGAATGAAGACATGACTTCACACTCAGGAATGATCAATAATGGAGCGAAAAAAGTAATGGGATATAAAACTCCGGTACTTTCTGCAGAGTTTCAAAAGTTGATCTCACGGGCCCTTGCAGCAAAAGAAGTGAATTCATGTATGGGACGTGTAGTTGCTGCTCCAACAGCGGGTGCCAGTGGCATCTTGCCTGGAGTTCTGGTAACACTTCAAGAAATACATGATATTCCGGATAGGAAAATCTGCGAAGCGCTTTTGATTGGCGCAGGTGTTGCCCTCATTTTGGAAAAAAGAGCTTCAATTGCTGGAGCCGTCGGTGGATGTCAAGCGGAAACTGGTGCCGCAGGAGCGATGGCTAGTGCTGGAATCGCATACTGCTTAGGCGGAAGCAACGACCAAATTTTCAACGCAGTTGCTATCACGATTCAATGTATGTTAGGATTAGTGTGTGATCCGGTTGCAGGACTTGTGGAGATTCCTTGCGTTGTAAGAAATGCAAGTGCAGCAGCAATTGCGAATTCTTCAGCTCAAATCGCTCTTGCGGATGTTAGCGCTGTTATCCCTGTTGATGAATGTGTGGATGCAATGGGAGAGGTAGGTCAAAGTATGGAAGAACGGTATAAGGAAACTGCTCTTGGCGGACTAGCTGCAACCAAAACAGGTCAAGCAATTTCGAAAAGAGTCTTGATCCAGGATATCGATATAGAAGAAGAATGAGCTAGCGTTCGATTAGCTCTCTAAAACCCTCAACGTAGCTGGCAAGCAAGCATATTACAGTACTCCAAAAAAGCGCACTAATCCACATCCATTTAATAATAAGTGATTTATTACTACCCAAAACATTGATCAGGATTGCACCTCCTGGGGGTGTCAATATTAATGGCGTTAGTAAGCAGACGCCTTTGAGTCCAAACCTTCTCCATATCTTCACAAACTGGCGATTCTTTTTGGTAAATACTTTCCGATCTTCTTTTCTAAATTTCTTTAAGTACTTACGAATCTGATCTCCAAAAAAAGTAAACAAGTAGACAGTGGTCATCATACCAAAAGCAGTTAGAATTATAACAACTGGAATTGGCATGTTATAGGCGATTATTCCCAAAGCCGGACCAAAAACGAATTTGATCCCACTTAATATGTAGACTGAAAAGTATTTTAATACAGTAGTCATATGTCAATTTGCGAACTTACAGAGACCCCCTGGTATTCTCTCTATTTTAGAAATTTTTTAGCCATATCTTTACGCCCTTTTACTAATTACTACATATGCTGAATATAGTTTTATTCGGTCCTCCCGGAGCAGGTAAGGGGACTCAAAGTGAAAAATTGATCGCCTCGAGAAGCCTCGTCCACCTATCTACAGGAGACTTGTTCAGAAAACATCTTAATGAAGGTACACCGCTAGGGGAAAAAGCACAGTCATTCATGGATGAGGGACGCTTGGTACCTGACGAAATTGTTATCGGAATGGTAGAGGATACGATTCAAAACCACATGGATGCGAAGGGATTCATATTTGATGGCTTCCCCAGAACGGTAGCTCAGGCAGAGGCACTAGATGTAATGTTGAAGAACTACAACTTGGGTATTTCCGGTATGATCAGTCTTGAAGTTCCTGAACCTGAGTTAATCTCCAGATTACTTGACAGAGGGAAAACTTCAGGTCGGGTAGATGATCAGAATGAATCGAAAATAGCAGTTCGGATTGAAGAGTATCAGAACAAAACTGCACCTGTAGCAGATTACTACGAAAGACAAGGCAAGTTCAACGGTATTGATGGGGTTGGATCCATTGATCAGATCTTTGAGAAAATAGACTCAGTAGTGTCTGCCTTTTAGGTATGGAATCCAATTTTATTGATTATGTGAAGTTCTACTCCAGGTCAGGAGATGGGGGTGCGGGGTCTGTGCATTTTCGCAGGGAAAAGTTTGTTCCAAAAGGGGGTCCTGATGGTGGCGATGGCGGAAAAGGAGGTAGTATCATTTTAAAAGGAAATGCCCAGCTCTGGACGCTACTTCACCTCAAATACCGAAAACATATTAAAGCAGAAAATGGAGGACGTGGAGAAGGAGCTCGAAAAACAGGAGCTGATGCAGACAATATCATTTTAGAAGTCCCAATAGGAACCATAGCTAGAAATTCGGAGACCGATGAAAAAATGGTGGAGATACTTGAAGATGGTGAAGAGCAGGTCCTTTTACCGGGAGGAAAGGGAGGACAAGGAAACTTCCATTATAAGACTTCTACTAATCAGGCTCCCCGACATGCTCAACCTGGAATAGAAGGCATTGAGGCATGGATTATACTCGAACTCAAAATACTTGCTGATGTTGGGCTCGTAGGTTTCCCTAATGCAGGAAAGTCTACTCTTCTGTCAGCTGTTTCCGCAGCAAAACCTGAGATCGCTGATTACCCTTTCACAACATTAACCCCTAATCTTGGTGTAGTTGAGTACAGAGATTACAAGTCATTTGTAATGGCTGATATTCCTGGGATTATTGAAGGAGCCGCTGAGGGGAAGGGACTTGGGAATCGATTTTTGAGACATATAGAAAGAAACTCAATGTTGCTATTTCTTATCCCTTCAGATTCAAATGACATAAAAAAGGAATACGAGATACTCTCAGGTGAACTCGAAAAGCATAACCCTGAACTCCTCGACAAAAAACGACTTCTGGCTATTTCCAAAGCTGACCTCCTGGATGATGAACTGATGGAGGAAATGAAAGCGGAGTTACCTGATATCAAATCAATGTTTATTTCCAGTGTCACCGGGCAGGGAATTCAAGAGTTGAAGGATAGTATTTGGCAGACATTGAATTAATCCTGCCATATTGGCATTTACTACTCAATTGGCAAAGTAATTGACATGCCTTTCACGTCATTTATTATGCACTAGAATGAAAGAAAAAGAAGAAAAAGTGAATACAGAAGAGTTGGAAGATCAAGTGGAAACAAAAGAGGAGCAAAAGCCGGAAGAAGTTGATGATGTAGCGAAAGAAGAAACTGAAAAAGACGATGAATCACCATCACTTGAGGAACAGCTAGGAGAAGCAAAAGATAAATACCTGAGATTATATTCCGAGTTCGAAAACTTCAGACGAAGAACGGCAAAAGAGCGCTTGGATCTTATTAGTACTGCGAACAGGGATTTGATGTCTGAGTTACTTCCTGTTATTGATGATTTCGATAGAGCAATGGCTGCTTCAAGTGATGATCAAGACGGAAAAACTTTTAAAGAGGGTGTAGAATTAATTCAAACCAAGTTGATTAAAACGCTTGAGAACAAGGGCTTGAAGAAAATGGGTGTGAAGAAGGGTGACAAGTTTGATGATGAAAAACATGAGGCAATTACGCAAATCCCAGCTGAGAAAAAATTAGCAGGAAAAGTGGTCGATGTAATAGAAGAAGGTTATTACCTGGGAGAGACTGTCGTACGATTTGCTAAGGTTGTTGTAGGAGCAAAGCAATAAGATGGCAAAGAGAGATTATTACGAAGTATTAGGAGTCGACAAATCCGCCAGCAAGGACGAACTAAAGAAGGCGTACCGAAAGATTGCCATCAAATTTCATCCTGATAAAAACCCGGACGATAATGAGGCTGAGGAGAAATTCAAAGAAGCTGCTGAAGCATACGAGGTACTTAGCAATGATGAAAAGCGTGGAAGGTATGATCAATTTGGTCATCAAGGTGTAGGCGGAGCTGCCGGCGGTTTTGGTGGAGGCGGTATGAACATGGAAGATATCTTTTCTCAGTTCGGAGATATTTTCGGTGGAGGTAATCCGTTTGAAAGCTTTTTCGGTGGTGGCGGTGGCCGGGGTCATCGGACTCGCAAGGGCACCAATTTACGTATCAAACTGAAACTCACCCTCCAGGAAATTGCGAATGGAGTTGAGAAAAAAATAAAGGTCAACAGGCTAATTGTTGATCCCAATACCACATTCAAATCGTGTACAAGTTGTAACGGTTCAGGCCAGGTCAGAAAGGTGATGAACACGATGCTTGGACAAATGATGAGCACATCAACGTGTCCGGTCTGTGGAGGCAGTGGCCAAACCGTGGAAAGCAGAGCAACTGGTGTTGATAGTTCAGGGCTTAAGAAAGAGGAAGAAGTAATTTCCATAAAAATTCCAGCAGGTGTCACTGATGGCATGCAGCTCTCTATGTCTGGAAAAGGAAATGAGGTAGCCGGTGGAATCCCCGGTGATTTACTGATTCTTGTTGAAGAAGTTGAAGATGAGGTGTTATCAAGGGACGGGAACAATGTTATTTATGACCTTTATATCAGCTTTGTTGATTCTGCGTTGGGCACAAGTGTAGAAGTTCCGACTATTGACGGTAAAGCAAAGATCAAAATCGATGCTGGTACCCAGAGCGGTAAGGTTCTTCGCCTTCGTGGAAAAGGAGTGAAGTCGTTGGAAGGATATGGACATGGAGACCAACTGGTATATGTCAACGTTTGGACACCAAAAAAACTCTCAGCAGAGGAAAAAACGATACTTGAAGGATTGAAGGATTCTCCCAATTTCAAACCATCTCCTTCTAAATCAGATAAGAGTTTCTTCGAACGAATGAAAGAATTTTTCGAATAAACTAACCAAAACGTAACCTCACTATAATCTTTCCGTAACGTACCTCATGTCGCGGTTGATAATGACTGTAGGGGTGACCCTGCTTGTGAGTGTAAGTGCGTTTAGTCAGCTCAAGAAGTTTTACATGATAAAGGATTCACCAACGTTTGATACGGTGGATTTTTATTTGAAAGCTACAGCTACTAATTGCCTGATCAATCAATCCGTCGAAAATCAAAATCCACTTACTATTTACGGGAATCCGGACCTTGAGAAAATCAACCCGTCATTCAAAAGCAAGGTCTACGATAACACCTGTTATGCAAAGTTGGCATTGGACGAATATAGCTCTTCAAGTTTCAGCGACAGATTCACATTTGCTATGTCCAGGAAGACCGAAGAGAATGATTTCTGGAAAGTTAGCTTCGGTGAGGACAAAATTTATCGGCTAAATCTAAATTATGGTTTCGGCAATGCAGATGTGAACCTAACTGGTTCTCCTGTTCAGAAGTTTAAACTTAGGTCCGGAAGTGCGGATATCCTTGTTGGTTATGATAAGGGAGAAAGCAATCCAATACGAATGGACACCTTTTTTGTGAAGGCTGATTTTGGATCCATCGTGGCAAGGCACATGGAGCTCTCTAGAGCTAAAAATGTAATTACTAAGATAGGATTTGGGAATGTGATGCTGGATTTTGAAAGAGGCATTGCTGAAAGCTGTCGTGTGGATGCTTCAGTGGGGGCTGGCAACCTTGAGATTATCCTTCCTGAGGAGCAAACACCAATTATTATCTATGTTAGAGACTCTCCGCTTTGTTCCATACGTATGACAAAAGATTTCGAAGAGGTCGAAAAAAATGTTTTTGTTAACAGATCCTATCAAGTCGATGCAGAAAATCTGCTGACTTTTGACATAGATGTTGCCTTAGGTCAGGTATATTTCAAATACCTCGACTAGTTAACTTAATCTACATGCTTTAATATTCCTTGCACCAGCAATAGCTGTGCGGCCGCATATGTGGACATAATCCAGAGTCCTGAAACAGGGATTTCAATGTAAAATTTATTGATTGCGAGAATGGAGTCTGAAGCAAGAAATAGAAGGCTTCCATACAAAGCCAATCGATAGCTTTCCTGAAAGGTCAATCCATCTCTGAGCCTGGCTGTTCCAGCCATTATACTGATCACTATTCCATATATGAAAATGGGAATGGCCAAATCACCAGCACTAGGTATCAGAATAGCAAAAAGGATCAAGGCAAACAATGCAAATGGAAGAACCTTTAAAATATCAAATCGGATATCTTGAAAGGTAGATTTTTTGAGAACAACTATATAGGTGATTTGTGCTGCTAGAAATAGCCCAAGCCCAATCATAAAATACAATTGATTGGATTGGTAAAGCAGTGCCACATCTCCAAGCCAGGATAGTAAAATCGCAAGACTGAGCAGTAATGTCTTAATAGTTACCCTTCCTTTACTGTATTCTAAAATGTAGAAAAGCAGCAATGGCATGAGAACTGGTTTGGTAAACCTATTCAGTTCAACGGATGAGATTACTTGTGCCACAAGATTAGCCGCTGCAATCACGATGTAAGCCCAAAAGATGATTTTTACTCTCACTTGTTAACGCTTTCTGAAAATAAGATAAATAAAAGCCAGGAAGGCAAGAGAACCAGAACCCCCAAAAATTAGTGGAAGGTTGTTGATGTCTCCCTCGTAAAGCAGACCTCCAAGAAAAGCCCCCAAACCAATCCCAACTTCCAATGCCATAAAAACGGTGGAGAACCCTCTTCCACGAAACTGCTCAGGAGCAAGGTCGGTAGCCCAAGCAAAAATAGCAGGTGAAGATAATCCATAACCCGCCCCAAGAATTAAGGCTCCAGTAAATAGCTCGAAAGGTGATGAAGCAAATCCTGTGGTGAAAGAACCTGTGCCTAATGTCAAGGTGGCGATCATTAACACAATTCTGCGCCCAAATCGATCAGAGAGCTTTCCTCCAACCACTCGTGCTACAAGGGATGTTGCAGTAAAGTAGGCAAAGAATAATCCTTTGTTGTCAACGCCTAAAGATTTACTTAAGTCAGGTGCGAGTGAAACGGCGACACCAAAGGAGAAGGTGACCAACATCATAACAATCGTTGGGGTCAAGACGGTTGGCTCGTAAAGGTCAGCGAATTTGATTTTGAGTAGAGATGGTGAAAATTTTTGCTTGTTCTCCAATGTCTCCTTCATTCCCATCAATACCAACACGGACGAGAGGGCAACAAATGCACTGCTGTAGAAGAGGATGTCTATTGAAAACCGAAGCGCAATCTCACCGCCAACATAGTTTCCAATTCCCATCCCAGTCATACCAAAGAAACTCAGTATCCCCATACCTTCTCCTCTTCTGTTGACAGGTGTTATGTCTGCTACATAGGCGGCAGTACCTGTGGGTTTAAATCCTGTGGAAAATCCGTGAAGAAAACGAATAAAGAGAAATGCATAAATATTTAAGAAGAATGGATAGAAAAGTGATACAATGGCGGTAACTGCTGCACCCACAACCATAACAGGAATTCTCCCCCAGGTGTCTGTTAGTTTTCCACTAAATGGTCGAGAAATAAGGGCAGTAATCGTGAAAAAAGTGATATGAAGGCCAATGTATTTTTCTCCTCCAAAAGTTCTCATGAAGTCCGGAAGCTCCGGTAAGACCATATTGAATGATCCGAAAAAGAGAAACGAACTGAGCGCTAGAAGCCAGAATTGTGGGGTATAATGTTTCATTTATTGATCTGGCGTCTTCTCAAATTATCTTTAATTTTTTTATTTCTTTATTCTTGTTGATGAAGAAGAAATGATTTTATGAATTCATTTAAATCTCCATCTAATACATTTTGAACATCCGTTCTTTCAAATCCGGTTCTAGCGTCCTTGATCAGTTTGTATGGATGCAACACATAATTTCGGATTTGAGATCCAAAATCAATGGCTTTTTTACCAGCCTCTATCTTATCGCGTTCTTTGTTTCGCTTTTCAATCTCTAGTTGATACAACTGAGATTTCAACATTTGCATTGCTCTTTCACGATTAGCAAGCTGCGAACGCTCCACCTGACAAACCACCACTATGCCAGTCGGTTTGTGTGTCAGTTGAACCTTAGTCTCTACCTTGTTCACATTCTGACCGCCCGCACCACCAGACCTTGACGTGTGCAATTCAACATCAGATGGGTTGATATCGATTTCTATGGAATCATCCACAACAGGATAAACATAAACGGATGCAAATGATGTATGTCTTCTGCCACCACTATCAAACGGAGATATCCTCACCAGGCGGTGAACTCCGTTTTCGGATTTCAGGTAGCCATAAGCCATCGGCCCTTCGAATTCAAGTGTGACGGATTTAACCCCGGCAACATCTCCGGCCTGGAAATCTACCTCTCGCACTTTGTATCCGTTTGCCTCTCCCCACATGATATACATCCGCATCAGGATGCCGGCCCAATCGTTGCTTTCGGTGCCGCCAGCTCCAGGATTAATTTGAAGCATAGCGGAAAGCTGATCTTCCTCTTCGCTCAACATTTTCTTAAGCTCAAGTTCTTCAAGCTGCTTTAGCGCAGTGGCATATTCTACCTGGACCTCTTCATCAGTAGCCTCTCCTTCAACAGCAAATTCATAGAGTGTCTCCACATCTCCCAGAGAAGTTTCAACTTGCTCAAAACTGTCCGTCCATGTCTTGGCAACACGGATTTTCTTCATGGTTTTCTCTGCTTCTTCGGGATTGCTCCAGAAATCTGGCTGTGCTGTTACAAGCTCTAATTCTTCGAGATTTTTCTTTCGACCCTCATAGTCAAAGGTACCCCCTCAAGGCATTAACACGAGCCTTTAAATCTTTCAGTTCTTCGTTTGTCATTGGTTGTATACGATGATGTCGCGAAGATAGAAAAAAGGAGATTATCCTATTCGTCTGATCCAGCCGAATTTATCTTCGATCTCTCCATAACGGATATTGTTGATAGCATCAAGCAAGCGATTGGAGATTGCTCTGGTTTCAACACCAGGCAAATCATAATCCTGGCCATTGTAACCAATCGTTTGGATGTGTGAAATGGTAGTAGCGGTTCCGATACCAAAAGCTTCGGTCATTGTCCCTTTTTCCAGACTTTCCACTACTTCTTTGACACTAATTGGCCTTTCTTCTACATTGAGTCCCCAATCCCGGGCCAACGTCAACGCACTTTCTCTGGTAATCCCTGGAAGGATTGAATCACTTGTTGGAGGGGTAAGAAGTGTACCATTGATAACGAACATGATATTCATCGTTCCGGCTTCTTCAATGAATTCATGGTTTTGTCCATCTGTCCAAATCAACTGATGATAGCCTTGTTCCTGCGCTAGTTTGGCGGGATAGATAGATGAGGCATAGTTACCAGCGGTTTTGGCTGCTCCAACTCCTCCCTTGGATGCCCGTGTAAATTCTTGTTCAATCTTAACCTTCACAGGTTCAGAATAATAGCTGCCAACTGGTCCGGTAATTACAATAAATGAGTATGTATCAGAAGGGCGAACTCCTATATACGGGTCTGTTGCAAATTGAAAAGGCCTGATATAGAGGGCTGTGCCTTCGTTATCAGGAACCCAATCTTTGTCCAGCTTAACCAACTCTTCTATTGCTCCAATAAAAAGCTCCTCCGGAACAGGTGGCATGCACATTCTTTCTGCACTTCGGATCATCCGTTTCGCATTGGCCTCTGGCCTAAAGGCCAATATGTCGCCTTCACTATTTTTAAATGCTTTGAGTCCTTCGAAAATACTTTGTGCATAGTGCAAAGTAGCATTTGCTGGACTGATTCTTAAGTCACGATAAGGTATAATCCTGTTGTTCTTCCACTCTCCATCCTCGAAATCAGCAATGAACATGTGATCTGAGTAGGTATGCCCAAACGTCAGATTGTTGAAATCTACGTGTGGTAGTTTTGATTCCTCTGTTCTGGTGATATTAATTTCTAAGGCCTCAGTCATTCGTCAAAATAGTTTTCGGTATTAGTTATTCATCGTTGGGAGACCAGGGCGTTTCTGGCACGTTTAGCTGTTTCCCAATTACACGTGCAAAGATGAATAAATAATCCGACAACCTATTAACGAAACGGACAATCACTTCGTCAATGTCTTCTTCATTTCCTAATGCTATAATGGATCTTTCTGCTCTCCGACAAACACTTCGACAAACATGACTGAGTGAGACGGCCTGATGGCCACCTGGCAAAACAAAGTTTTTAAGTGGAGGCAGATCTCCGTCGAATTTGTCAATCCAAACTTCAAGTTGAGTCACCTCGGTATCGGTGACTTTAGGTAATTCAAATCCTGTGAACCCTGGCTCGGTAGCTAACAAACTGCCAATTGTAAATAGATGTTCCTGAATCCAATAGATCTGCTGTTTCAATCGATTCTCAACATCATTATGATCTTTTAGCAATCCAAGAAATGAGTTGAGCTCATCAACATTCCCGTATGCTTCAATTTTGAGATCAGATTTAGGAACTTTCTTTCCTCCCAGGAGCGATGTAGTTCCTTTATCACCAGTTTTTGTGTAGAGTTTGGCACTCATGCCAATACCTCAGATTTTCGAACGTTCTTGTTGACTTCATCCGATTCGATTAGCCCATCTCGTAGGCGTATGATCCTATGTGAATATTCGGCAATATCTTCTTCATGAGTTACCATAATGATGGTGTTTCCATTATCATGTAGTTCTTGAAAAAGATCCATGATGTCATAGGACGTTTTAGAATCCAGGTTTCCAGTAGGCTCATCAGCGAGGATAATACTTGGATCATTAACCAAAGCTCGTGCTATGGCTACACGTTGTCTTTGACCCCCGGAAAGTTCGTTCGGTTTGTGGTGCGCTCGATCATCAAGTCCAACATTTGCAAGAGCAGTCATTGCTTTCTCTTCTCTGTCCGAACCACTTAACCCAGCGTATACTAGAGGAAGTGCCACGTTTTCCAAAGCTGTTGCCCGCGGGAGTAGATTAAATGTTTGAAAAACAAATCCAATTTCTTTGTTTCTGATTTCAGCCAGCTCATTTTCTGTCAGGTCACTTACATCGTTGGTATTGAGGACATAAGTACCACTGGTTGGTGTATCTAGACACCCGATGATATTCATCAATGTGGATTTCCCAGATCCTGAAGGTCCCATAAAGGCTACATATTCTCCTTTATCGATATTTATGGAAATTGATTTTAAGGCCATGATAACCTCACTTCCCATGATATATTTCTTCGAAATTTCGGAGGTAGAAATAATACTACTCATCTGGCTTAATTTGTTTGGCTAAAGTAAACATCTTGATTGATGATACGATCAATGACTAACACGTTTTTTAGATAGTTTTGGTTGGTGAAATGTTTCACGTTCTATGATTTTAATTTTCATTTCATGCTTATTTCAAACGCCCAATTCCGGGTGGGAATTGCTTTCCTTGGTTGAGATTAACAAGGAGTATGATGAATTTGTTGGCGCTGAAATAGATAAACCAATTTTTCCTGATAAATTAAAATTCCAAGAAGGCAAGAAAATAATTGTAGATGGGTTCATGATCCCGCTTGAACAAGAGGCTGAACAAGATTACTTCGTTCTCTCAAGGTTTCCTTACCAATCTTGTTTTTTTTGCGGTGGGACGGGGCCGGAAACTGTAATAGAGGTCTTCTCCAAAGAAGAATTTTCCTTTACGGATGACCGGATTAGAGTTGAGGGTGAACTTGAATTGAATGATGATAATCCACTTCAGCTTTTTTATGTGTTGAGAAATAGCAAAATCTTAGAGCTCTAATATGGATAAAACTTCATTTTTTATGGATGTATTCGAAGTTGCCAAATTGATTCCAAAAGGGCGTGTGACTTCATATGGTGGAATTGCAGCTTATTTGGGATTAAAAAGTTCTGCTCGTATGGTTGGTTGGGCAATGAATCAGGCGCATCTTGATCCTGAGGTTCCAGCACAACGAGTTGTTAATAGAAATGGGCTTTTAACAGGGAAACACCATTTTGCAACAGAAACCAGGATGGAAGAATTGTTGAAAGAAGATGGAGTGGAAGTGAAGAACGATAAGGTGGTTAACTTCGAGGAGATCTACTGGGACCCGGTCAAAGAACTTGGTCTTTAATTTTGCCCTAATTTTTCTTTAAGTGAGCTAACCGTATGAAAATAGACCTCATGAAAGTTAATGGCACTAGCAAATCCTTCTGATGTTCCGGAATAAAAGATTTTAAGGTCTTGTCCTTTTCCGATTTCGAGTGGTTGTGACAATAGGACCAACTTCTGATCAACAAAGATCCGTAGCAGACTAGCTTCAGGATCAAAACTTATC
>JANQST010000409.1 GCA_028279155.1 Cyclobacteriaceae bacterium | reverse complement strand
CCTGTACTTGTCCCAACATAGTACTCAAACCCATCCCCAATGATTCTAGCCGCTCTGACAGATGGTCCGTTGCCCGTACCACTTGGAGTTTCTTCAAGGTTACCTCCCACGTCATTCCAGGTCATACCACCATCATCCGAATGAAAGATGCTAGGAACTTCGTAGTTGGAGAACACAACTAGTAATTCATTTTCATCAAAAGGATTCACACCAATGTTAGAGATGTATCCGGAAGGAAAGCTTGCATCTGTTATGTCCGTAACCATTGGTGTTGCTCCTGAAGCATCCTGGACTTTAAAAACTTCTCCAGAAGCTGTTCCACAGTAAAGTATGTTGGAATTCGAAAGACCAAACTCTGAGATAACATCGCTATTACCAAGCGGGATTGACTTCCACCCAGTTGTATTCGTTGCAGTACTTGCTTGAGTATTTACGAACAGGTTGATTTCACCTCCCAAATACATAACTTCATCATCAACAAGATCGAGGTAAAAAGGTGTAATAAAGAGGGAAGTAATATATCCATCAATTTCTGGCTCAATAGAAGCAAAAGAATTCGGTGTTTCATCATCAGCATCTGTGTATGTAAGTCGATCAATAGACGCATTCTGAGCGGACACATAACGAACAGTACCATTATTGTTAAAAGCATTATAGGCTCCATCACCACTGGATTGATCGGACCACAATGACGTGCTGCTTGGATCTGTAGACAGCCACGTACTGTTATCTTGAAAGCCGGACATCATCTGGTCTCCCGGACCCACAGAAAGGGCATAAACCTGAGTGGTCAAATAGCCATTATTGAGCCAGATCCAATCCACCTCGTCTCCTGTAATTCCATTGCTGGTATCGTCAACTGCATCTGTAATATCATTGGTGATCTGCAATCCACCGTCATTGCCGCTCAGTGCTTTGTTATTAGATAAAAAGATGAGCGCATGCTGATCAGGGTGTTGTGTTGGATAGAGTGCAAAAGATGGATTATTGGGAACATATCCTCCGATTTCGGAAATTTCTGTATCAGTTGCGAATCCATCGGTGGATCGATACAAGTTCGTCCCGCCAATAACAACAAAGTTCTCATCGTCCGTTTTTACTTTGACAAGTAAATTGTAGCCTCCCTGAGAGTCAAAACCTTCAGAGTTATCCGGGTTGTTTACAGGAACGTTCGATGATAAATCTGTCCAAGAGTCATCACTGTCATCAAATTTCCATAAGATGGTGCCAGACCCATTCTCCGCAAGCAAATACAATATGTCTTCATTGGAAGGAGCAATCGCGAGTTCTACCCTATCACCATCTGAGAAAGGTATTCCAGCTCCTAATGATATTTCTGTCCAGTTATCACCGCTATCAGTAGATTTAAAAATTCCGGTTCCATCTATAGCAGCAAAAAGCACACCCGCACTTGAGCTTACAATGTCCGTCCACTCACCGTTTGAATTGGTAAGAACTTCACTGAAAGAAGTACCCCCGTTATTGGAACGTTGAATTCCAAAATAATTTGCAACGAAGACATTGCCATTGGAAGGATTCACAATGATCTCATGATTGTAGTCAAAACTGTTGAATTCAAAGGTTTGCGGTGTAGCTGAGACTGTAAAAGGAAGTGCGCTCCAGGTCAATCCATTATCTGTAGATTTATAAATACCATCCCCCCTAAATGGAGCACCATCTCCGCTGGCAGAATTCCCACGCCATTCTCCTGTTCCATAATACCAGGTGTTTGTTTGTCCAGCTCTTGTATCCTGAGCGATGCATGTGACGCTCAATAAATCTGAGGTTGAGGATACTTTTGCCCAGGTACTTCCTTGGTCGGTAGATCTCCAAATTCCACCAGAAACACCACCAGCAAGAATCATGTTTTCGTCAACGGAGCTCACGGCCAATGCTCGTGTACGTCCACCCACGTTGAAGGGCCCACGGTGTGTCCATATGGTAGAAGGCTCTTCGGTTCTTCCCTTTGCCTTTATACCTGAAGCAAATTCCATTTCACGGGATCGGATGTTAGCCGGTATTCGGCCGGTAACAGGATCTCTGTACTTCATAACTTCAAATGAATACCGTTGAATCGGGTCGTCCTTGATGATTCGTCTTTGTCCAACCAATGAAACAGCAGAAATCAAAAGTAGTAGTGTTAGCAGCTTTTTCATTGGTTTATTTTTTGAGGAGTGTCTTAAATGAATACCTGCCTCCATTTGGTGTCTCGCTGTATTCAACAGCACAGTAAAAATCTCCATCTGGAAGTTTCTCTTTGGATGATAGTGTGATCACCTCACCGGGTGACAATCGGTTTTTATATCCAAACCCAGCCCTCATTTGTCGCTTTACTTCAACCTTGCTGTCCCAGCCATTATCCGATTGATTGCTCTCAAGAAGAGTGAGGTATAAAACCACATCATCAGGATTGGGTTTGTAGTCCGAAATGGATTGTAAAACAGGCCCTGTTTGTTGCTTTTGTTCTTGCGGTTTGCAAGCCAAAGCAAGGCTGACCAGTAGAATTAGCGGTAATTTCATACTAAGGCATTGAAGGTTACCTCTTAAAAATAAAAAAAGGGACTGAGCATTGCTCAATCCCTTTCTTCTTTTTCGATAAACGAAAAAGTATTCTAGTCTTTTTTGTCTTCTTCTGAACCTTCTTCTTTTTCTTCAGATTGTTCCTCCTCAGCAGGTGCTTCCGCCGCGGGCTCTTCTTGAACTTCAGGCTCAACTTCCTCAGCAGGAGTTTCTTTAGCACCAGCTTCCTCTACAGGAGCTTCTTCAGCAGCCGCTTCCTCCACAACTTCTTCTTGTGCTTCTACTTCTTCGGCAGCTACTTCTTCAACTACAGCAGCTTCTTCCACTTTAGCTGAAGCTTCAGCAGACTTGGACTTACCTCCTCTTCTTGATCTTCTCGTTTTAGCTTTTCCTGCTCCCTCTTCACTCAATAGTAGCTCATTGAAGTCAACTAGTTCCATCACACACATCTCTGCATTGTCTCCCAGTCGAGATCCTGTTCTTAAAATTCTGGTGTATCCTCCTGGCCTGTTGGCAATCTTTTCTGCTACGGTATTGAAAAGTTCACTAACTGATTCCTTGTCCTGTAGGTATGAAAATACCACCCTTCTGGAATG
The DNA here is from genome assembly GCA_028279155.1 of Cyclobacteriaceae bacterium. Classification (GTDB taxonomy): domain Bacteria; phylum Bacteroidota; class Bacteroidia; order Cytophagales; family Cyclobacteriaceae; genus Ekhidna. Next base: position 2,230 of record JANQST010000409.1, on the reverse strand, counting down.
TGTATCATCCGTTTTTGACTTAGTTAAGATTGGATCTATGTACTTTCTTAACGCTTTAGCCTTAGCCACAGTAGTATTGATCCGCTTATGCATAATCAATGAAGAAGCCATATTGGATAACATGGCGCTTCTATGCGCAGTCTTCCTACCTAAGTGATTAAATTTCTTACCGTGTCTCATTATTCTTCTTCCAGTTTATACTTACTTAGGTCCATTCCGAAAGTAAGTCCTTTATCAGAAACAAGCTGCTCAAGTTCCGCCAATGATTTCTTACCGAAGTTTCTGAACTTCATCATGTCAGAAATCTCCAGTGAAACAAGATCACCAAGCGTTCTTACATCAGCAGCTTTCAAGCAGTTGTATGCTCTAACTGAAAGATCAAGATCGTTCAAGTTAGTCTTCAACATCTTTCTCATGTGAAGCAGTTCTTCATCCACTTGCTCTGGCTCGCCAGCTTCTTGTGTATCAAGGATCATATTCTGATCAGAGAATAACATGAAATGCTGGATCAAAATATTTGCTGCTCCTTTTAATGCATTTTCAGGATGAATCGAACCATCTGTTTCGATATCAAGTGTCAACTGCTCATAGTCAGTTTTTTGCTCAACCCTTGTGTTTTCTACACTGTATTTAACATTCTTGATAGGCGTATAGATCGAATCTATGGCAATGAATCCAAAGTTCTCACCGGCCTGGGTGTTCTCATCTCCTGCAACGTATCCTCTTCCTTTCTCTACGGTTAGCTCCATTTCGAACTGAGCTGACTCATCAAGGTTGCAGATCACGTGTTCCGGGTTCAAAATTTCGAAAGAGGTAGTAGCTTTCGCTAAATCACCTGCAGTCAAAACTTTCTTCTTACCTACAGAAATGGTAATGTTTGAATCCGCAACATCTTCGATTTTCTTGAATCGAACCATCTTAAGGTTCAAGATGATTTCGCTAACGTCTTCAACTACTCCTTCAATGGTAGAGAACTCATGCAATACGCCAGGTATCTTAATACCAGTGATCGCATACCCTTCCAATGAAGAAAGTAAAATTCTTCTAAGTGCATTACCGACGGTTACTCCGTATCCTTTTTCAAGCGGCTTAAATGTGAAAAGTCCATGGAAGTCATCCGCTTTTTCCATTACAACTTTTTCAGGCATTTGAAATGCTAGGATAGACATATATCTTAAATTTTTAGAGTTTTACTTAGAATACAATTCAACAATTAATTGCTCCTTAATATTTTCCGGGATTTCTTCCCTGTTTGGAGCATTCAAGTATTTGCCAGTCATATCTGAAGAATTCCATTCTAACCAGGAATAACTTGACGCATTAGAAGAAATACTGTTAGATATTACTTCCAATGATTTTGATTTCTCACGTACTCCAATCACATCATTGTTTTTCAATGCGAAGCTTGGGATGTTCACGATATCTCCATTTACGGTGATATGCTTGTGAGAAATTAATTGACGGGCAGCCCTTCTGGTTGGTGCAATACCTAATCTAAAAACGGTATTGTCCAATCTTGCCTCCAACATCTGAAGAAGTACTTCACCAGTAATCCCACCTTTCCTTGACGCCTTATCAAATGTGTTAGAGAATTGACGCTCCAAAACACCATACGTATATTTCGCCTTCTGCTTTTCAGCAAGCTGGATAGCGTATTCTGACTGCTTCTTTCTTCGACCTCTACCGTGCTGTCCTGGAGGATAATTTTTCTTTTGAAGCGCTTTGCTAGCACCGAAAATTGGCTCTCCAAATTTTCTTGAAATCTTAGTCTTAGGCCCTGTATATCTTGCCATTTTTTAAATCTCTTTATAAACCTTAAACTCTTCTTCTTTTCGGAGGTCGACATCCATTGTGAGGTAGTGGAGTCACATCTTTGATCATAGTAACTTCAATACCAACATTCTGAATGGTTCTTATCGCAGACTCTCTACCCGAACCCGGACCTTTCACAAAAACATCAACTTTTCTCAAGCCAAGATCATAAGCTGCTTGTGCACACTCTTGTGCTGCTACCTGAGCTGCATAAGGAGTGTTCTTTTTAGAGCCACGGAAACCCATCTTTCCAGCTGAAGCCCAACTGATGACTTGTCCGCCATTATTGGTCATTGAAATGATGATATTGTTAAATGAAGCCTTAATGTGCGCTTGCCCAGTGGCTTCCACATTAACAACTCGTTTCTTAGCTTTATCTTTTCTTTTCTGCGCCATCTATCTATTACTTAACAGCTTT
>JANQST010000399.1 GCA_028279155.1 Cyclobacteriaceae bacterium | reverse complement strand
TAGCCTGATTCAAGCTATATGGATTCGAACTTCTCAGGCTTCTCTTAATCAAATCATCCACCCCTCGGTTTGTAAAACCCTTTAGTTCTTCCGGGTATTGTTTCTGAATTTCCGCATTTGCCAGCACCTTCTTGAAGGATATCAGATTTGTTCCCAGCACTTGTTCATTGATGATTCGCCAGTTTTCAGAATTCTTCCATTTCTTCTCTCCCTCCTCCTTAAGGTATTTCAAAGCAATCCGATTCGCCTTTTGTGGATTGGTCATTTTTAGCGATCTAGTATAGTTATAAACTACTTCAGCATTCTTAGGACGTTTGGCATACTCTTCACTATGCACTTTTTGATTGACTAAATCCTTAGCCTGCTGCAGGAAAATATCACTATCAACTGGTCCTTCCTGTTTGAAAACCAATTTCCCGGTATTGGTCAAATAAGCCAGTGTTGGAAATACCTCGATTTGATGATTGGCTATGAGTGCGGATTCCACCTTTTCAGCATCTATGCGAATTGCAATGAAATTTTCATTCATAAATGCACCTACTTCGGGATCAACAAAAACTTCCTTTTCCATTATTTTGCACGGCCCACACCATTCAGTATAAAAATCCACAAAGACAGGTTTCTTTTGAGCTCGGGCGATTTTCAAAACCTCCTGGTAGGATTTTGTGGAGAAGTTGATGGTAGGTTCGTTGGAAAAAGATTGGAAACAACAACTTACAAGCAGTCCAAGGGTTATGAGTCGGTTCATAAACACAATTTAATCTATTACCAAACGAGCTACCGTAACTACTTGTTGTTCAACCTTTAGCTAACAAATAAAGCAGTCAATTACATTTATCGCTCTTCACAATTTTTTAAGAGAAATATTCTCTTTCCTTATGATTTCAACTACCTTCAAATCTGATGTTCACCCCATCAAAAACTAAATCAGGTTTGAAAGCCTTTTAGGCAATCATATTTTCAACAATTTAACCGAATGCACCACATGAAAATTTTAGTTATTACTCTAGCAATGATCGTAGGATTCTCAGCTTCAGCAATTACAAGGGATACGGATGAAAAACCCGATCAACTGATCAATACAAAAAAAATCGTTGCAGAACTACAGAAAGAATTAGATGATGTTTTGAAACGCTATGAAGACAAGCTTGACGACCAACTGGAAAAGTATGAAACCAAAATAGATGATCAAATTGGACGGTTGGACAGCAAAGTCTCCGATATGGAGAATCGGATGGATTCAAAGCTGTCTGGCTTAGAAGACCGATTAGATGATCAAGTGAGTAAGGCGGAAGGACGTCTGGACAAAACCTTTGACAAAGTTGATTCAGAACTTGGTGACGTAAAATCTACGCTTCTAGGCACTGTTGGCACAATTGCCTGGCGATTCACGATCGTAGATATCGTAACAGCTATCTTGGCCACTTTTGTGACGGCATTTCTTACAGCATTTTTGACGGCCAAAAAAATGCAGGTAGCCAAGTTCCAAAAGGAAATGGATGCTGTAATTGCTGAGGTAAGAAAGGAGGTGGCAGGAGTAAAAAAGTAAACCACCAAATGGATAGCCATTCTACAACTTAATGTGAACAGCCAAAAAAATATTATTCAGTCCTTATTGTATCAATAGGATTAGATTTTGCTGCAAGAACTGATTTTCTTGTGACAGTAAATAAAGTTATTAGTATAGTTATTGCCACGGTAAACGAAACTTGCAATAGTCCCATTTCAATCCTAATTGTATAGTTCTCCAACCATTGCTTCATGAAGTACCATGAAACAGGAATACCTATAGCAACGCCACTCATAATAAGCCATAAATAATCCTTGCCAATCAAATTTATAACCTGTTTGATGGTCGCGCCAAAAACCTTTCTAATTCCAATTTCTTTTCTTTTTCTGTCAATTGTAAATATGATCAATCCATAAAGTCCCAAACTTGAAATCAGTATTGCGATTGTTGAAAATATTGCAAATAATCTTCTTAGGTTGTGTTCCACCTTATACATCCTTACAATGCTTTCATCCATTGCTTTGAATTCGAATGGTGTATATGGTTCAAATTCCTTCCAAACAGACTTTAAAGAGGCAATTGTTCTAGCATAGTTGGACGAATTAATTTTAAGAATCGCCTGCGTATCTCCAGTTTCGCTAAGCATAATTGCAGTCGGTAGAATTTTCTGTTTCGCTGATGAGTTATTAAAATCGTTAACAACACCGATTATTTTATAATTCTTGTTTAATACTGGTATTTGTTTGCCAATTATTTCAGCAGGAGAACCATACCCAAAACTTGTTACCGTCTTTTGATTGACTATTATTGAATTGGAATTAGTGCTTTCATTAAGGTCATTGAAACTTTCTCCTTCTAGCAGCTCAAAACCTAAGGTTTCAATTACATCTTTGTCAGTCGTTAAGTATGCGATAGCATCGCCAGCTAGTTTTGGTCCGTTTTCCGGTTGCTCGTAGAATGTAATCGATAAGGAACCCTCCAAAAATCTACCATTGGTTACCATAGTGACCTCTGGGATACTAACTAATTCGTTCTTAAAAGATCTAAAATTCTCTTGGAGATTTTCTGATAATCGAATTGAGATCAAGGAGTTAGTTTTAATTCCTGTACCGCGATTCAGCAAGTAACTAAATTGGTCATTAAATACGGAAGCACAGAATATAAGTCCAGCTGTTAAAATGAACTGAAATACAACCAATCCTTTTCTTAAATTTTTGGCCTTGGATTTAACTCCAATGCCAGTACCTCTAAAAACAGTAGAGGGGCTGAAGCTACTTAATACAATAGCTGGATATATACCTGCCAACAATCCTGAAATTATCACAATACCTAATAATCCTAGAAAAATATCCACTCTAAATAAATTGAGATCTAAAGTTTTTCCTGTGAGGTTGTTGAAACCTGGCAATGCGAATTCTATAAGGCCAATTGATAAAATTGCAGAAGCAAATGCTATCATAACCGATTCAATCATAAACTGAGTGAATAACTGACTTCTAAATGCACCAGAAGTTTTTCTTACTCCTACTTCTTTGAATCTCTTTGATGCTTGAGCAGTAGCCAAATTAATGTAGTTGATAGAAGCTACAAGTAATATGAAAATGGCTATCGTAGAAAACAACTTAATATACTTCACACTCCCATGAAGATTTGAGTCTGCTCTTGGTAAGTTGAAATAAACATTCTCCAACTGCCTATTAGTAACCTTCAGTTCTGAAAGCTCTTTGATTTCTGTAAAATGAGTTAGATAAATTTCTTTTATTTGATTCGCTACATTTTCAATTGTAACATTTCTATCAATCTTCAAGTAGATAGGATAGATAGGAAAATCTACCCATGAGTTGTTATCATCTTCAATTGTATTAAAAGAGGCCAGCATTGAAAAATTAAAGTGTGTATTTGTAGGGATTTTTTTGAACACACCGGTAATTGTAAAATTTTCTTTGTTAATTAATATTGTTTGGCCTATTGGATTATTTTCATTGAAGTATTTTTTTGCTATTTCGGAAGTTAGAATTACGCTCTTTGGATTCAAGAGCGCTGTTTCTTTATCTCCAAACTTTAGAGGAAACTTAAAAAGGTCAAGGAATTCTGGGTCTCCATATCCTATACCACTTTCTTTGAATGCGTTGAGCTGATGGTATACTGAAACATTTTCCACCATCTTGTATCTTGAAATGTGTGTAATTCCAGGAATACTACTTTTCATTTCTGATTTCATCGCTGCAGGAAAATCGGCAATTATGTCATAGCCATTGGCTTTGTATTCTCTAGAGACTCGATATATTCTCTGAGCATCATTATGAAAGCTGTCGTAGCTAAGTTCATCTTGAACAAAGATGAAGATCAATAAAGCACAGAAGAAGCCAGCTGTAAGTCCGACTATATTAATAACGCTATTTACTCTATTACGCGCAATGCTTAGTAGCGCCATTTTAATATAACTGCGTATCATGAGTGGTACAATTAGGTCTTTCCTGTCATCTACAATTATGATGCAGAATCTCACAACCACTCAGAAAGCCGTTAGAGAGGTATTTTTATTCGTGCACTGTTCGAATTCGAAGAAGATATTATTCGAAATCGGACAATTGTGAATTAAAAACATACTTAGGTCATATATTTTATTTGTGCTCCTCTTCTCACTCTCCCTTCAGCACCTCAACCGGGTTCATGGCGATGACCTTGCGACTGATAAGTATCAAGGTGATGATTATGGCTGTCATCAAGATAACAAATGGAATGAGGTAATGAATTGGTCCTACTTCTATGCTGGACTCGAATTGCTTCATCCAGCTCTCCGAAAGTAAGTAAATAGCTGGTGGGGTGATGACAAATGCACCTGCCAAGGTCTTGATATATACCTTAATAACATTTCTATAAAGTGATGATGCCGAAGCACCTAAGACTTTTCTAATACTCATCGCTCGTATTTGGGACAGGAGATTCAAAGATGAAAGAGCGACCATACCAAATAGTGCCATAATTATGGTCAGCAAGGTGAACAACCCAAGTGATCGACTAGCTGAATAGACTGAGGCGTACTGTAATTGGTATTCGGATGCTAAATGCCGGTATTCGAATGAATTTCCAGGAAAGACCGCTTCATAGCTTTCATGAATGGTTTCCAGCCATGTCTCTGGAGCGGCAGTGGTTTGGACGACGATTTGATTGTTTGAATTTACGTACGGGAGTAAGATAGTCGGTTGAAAGTCATGTAGCAGTGACTCCTGTCGGTAGTTTTCCACAACACCAATAACTTTTAAGTTCAAACCAAAAAGCTGCATTTCTGCGCCAACTACATCAGTTGGATCTTCATACCCGAACGCTTCCAGCCACTTCCGGTTAACGATGGCCTGCCGCATCTCTCCAAATCTTGCAGTCACATCATGGGCTTCAAAATCTCTGCCTGCAATCTGCTCCATTCCATATGTCGCGATGTAGTCCTGATCGACAAACAGGTAAGATGCTGTCTGTTCCGTCGCTCCAACCCTGACGGAGTACTCAACTTGCAGTTGTTGGCCGGGTGTGCGTTGGTTGGATGTAATACTTGTGATACGTGGGTCCGCCCGTAGCAAACTCTTGAAGGTGTTGAGTTTAGTTTTGAAAGAAGAGTCGCTTGCCATCAAACGGGGTGGCTGAATCACCCACAGGTTTTCAAGGTTAAATCC
>JANQST010000391.1 GCA_028279155.1 Cyclobacteriaceae bacterium | reverse complement strand
GTATAAGAATAAAATACATGACTAAAACTGAACGGATTCACTCGCTTGACGCATTACGCGCAATAATGATGATACTTGGAATTGTACTACATTCCTCTGAGACCTACAATGTTGGAAGGTCAACTATTTGGCCTATAGACCCTGAAGACACACATTTCTTCTTCAACTATCTAAGCTCGATCATCCATATCTTCCGGATGCCCATCTTCTTCATCATTGCTGGATTCTTTGGGTCCATGCTGTATTATCAACGAGGGCCCATTCGAATGATAAAAAACAGGGTGTCGAGGATCGTTTTGCCTTTCGTAGTCTTCCTACTGATTTTGAACCCTATCATCATTTTAGCTGTTCGGTACACTACAGATTCCTTTGGGGTATCACTTTCGTCGCTATCAACAGAATTTCAATTGATACCTAGCATTACGTACCACCTATGGTTCTTGTACTACCTTATTCTTACAACATTCATAGCGTTCTTGCTTGCTGACCTATTCAAAAGGCTTCCTGCACTATCTCTTATGATCTCAGCTTCTTTCGAGTGGATTTTAAAAAGACGCCTACTTAACAGCCTTCTTTTCTGCATATTCATTTTCATTTTGTTGGTCTGGATGTGGGAGCTTTGGGCTCCAACCCCACTCGATTTTGTTGTGGACTTTAAGGTGCTAACATTTTACCTTTTCTTTTATCTCTTTGGCTGGCTTCTATTCAAGTCCAAGGAATTGTTGAACAGTTTCATGAAAAATGATTGGCTGTTTACAATTCTTGGTTTTCTGATCTATACCGGAAAATTCATTGCCAGGGACTATATAGACGATGTGCCTTATGGAGCAATGAACACTATTGTGGCTTGGTTTTTTGTTTTTGGAATCACCGGCCTTTTTCTACGCTATGCGAGCAATCATTCCGAACGAATGCGATACATATCTGATTCTTCGTATTGGGTTTACCTGATACATCTGCCACTCACTCTTTTCATTCCCGGGATCATCGCAGGTTGGCCGATTCCCGTATCTCTAAAATTTCTGATTGTAATGGCTCTCACTACTGTGATCTGTTTTTCAACCTATCATTACATGGTGAGGGGAACGATTATTGGGAAATTCTTAAATGGACGCAAGTATCCCATTAAGGTCGACTGATCAAGCTGTCTGAGCATTCATCCATTTTCTAAACTCAGCCGCTCTTGTACGGCTAATTGTCACCGCATCAGTCTGTCCATTCTCCATTAACAAGTGAACCTGAATCTTACCATATTCCATCGCCTTCATGGATTGAACAATGCCGTGACTTACTATTGTTTGCCGATTGGCACGGAAAAAGACCTGCGGATCGAGCTTTGTCATCAAAGTATCCAATGATCGTGTATAAGGTAATCTCCTTCCTTCATTGGTGACAATCACTACAAGTCCTGACTGACCAATGGCACATTTAATGTCCTCTTGAGTGATTAAATGTTGCGTTTTGCCGATAGACAATTGTATTGGTTTTTGACCAGGAACAGATACAACAGATTGATTTGAAGCGTTCTTCCATTTGGAAAAAAAGAAAATTCCTGTATCAATCAAGGAAAAGAAAAAAACGAGTGATACTACACTTACATTGATCACCATTAAGTCTCCAAAAGCATAGAAGCCACCGTAGAAAACGTATGTAACCGAAATAACAAGCACATTTAGCGTAACAATAATGAACAACAAGTGAAGACTTAATTGGACCATTAAACGACGCTTAACACCAACCGACCACGGTAACTTGACATCAAGTTTTCTTGTCGTCCATCTTGTTCCTTCCAACAAAATGACCGAAGCGATGATCGCATTGATGTATTCTTCCAGACTGAATGAAACAAGCGAGCGCTGGTACTTGAAATCCAGGATGATATTGATCAGCAGATTACTACATATACCTAGGAGGATTACACTGATCCATCGCCACTTGAAAAATCCTTTGATAAATGCAATGGAGAAATTGCTTTTGGCCTTTTTTGATCGTCCATTCAAACGAAGTGTCCTTGCGTGTTCAACGCTTATCATATTGAGTTGAGTTTAGATAAAGACAAAGAAAGAATGCTTTCGTTTCCAAGTTTGATTAGTAATCGCTACATAAATTTAAATTCTACTTGATATTTATCCCCGGATCAACCACTTCAACTTTCTCTTTACCAAGCATTGAATGAGGAATGTTTTTCCTGATGTACTCACCCAACTTATCAACGTAACGTTCCTTGTTACTTACATTTCTCAAAATAATGCTTATCTCCCTGGCTTTATTTGAAATGGGACTTATGTTTTCCTCCTGTTGCTCCGTTAAACTTAGGGTAGTTAACTCAGGCATAATGGTCATCCCTCCTTTTGTATCGACGATACGCATCAACGCATCAATTGAATTACTTCTATAAACGAATCGTTTATTCTTCCTGATCTTTTTCAAATCACAGAAATTGTTGATTTGATCCCTGAAACAGTTTCCTTCATTTAACAGCCACAGCTTGCTGTAATCAATGTTTTCCAGCGTGATACTATTCTCCCTTTCATTTCCTGATTGATAGAAGAAGAAGCGCTCATAAAACAAAAGTATGGACCGTATCCCTGACACATCTACGGGCGTTGAAATAAGTCCGGCATCCATTTCTCCATTTTTTACGGCCGCTATAACATCACCGGTAGTCATCTCATGAATATCTAGCTTGAAATCGGGAAAATCCAGTTGAAGATCATCAATAAAAAGCGGAACAATAAACGGCGCAAGCGTAGGGATGATTCCAAGACTAAGTGTATCATTAAATCCAGTTTTTAGTTCATTCGTAAACCCTCTTAAAACATCAAAGCCTGCTACAATTTCCTCTGCCCTTGACAAAAAAACCTGTCCTTCTGATGTCAATTCAATTGGGGAAGTCGTGCGATCAAAAAGAATGATTCCCAGGTCTTCTTCCAGTTTCTGAATTTGAAGGCTAAGTCCCGGTTGACTAATATCCAAATGTGAAGAAGCGCGCTTGAATGTTCCGTATTTTTTAAGCGCAATAGCATATTTCAATTGAGTAAAAGTCATATTAGTCTTGATTATGAGGATATAATATATATAAATTTCTTTTATACTACTTTTAATAGAATAGATTCTAAGGTTAATTAAGAGCAAAGGTGAATTTGGTCAGTATACAAGGAAAATTTGCACCTGGAATGTATTTCAAAGGGGATGACCTACATGTTTGCCATCAACTCATGCGGAGCCTCTCTGACAACCGCTACCTGGTGATTAGTTCAAGGTATCGAACGGATATCTTGTATGACAGTGTGCTGGAGAAAAACCAGTCTATTATTCGGCTTTGGTGTTTCTATAAGGGGAAGGATTTTAACGAAACCTGGTTGAATCGATTTTTTAGAACTGTGGGGTCAAAGGAGAGCACAGAGCACTTCTTTACCCGACTCCTTTATTTGAAGAGAATTCCGACCTGGTACGATCTGTACATGAATGAATTGAATCAGATTCTTAAACATAATGATGGTAAAATAGCAACAATTCTAATGGAGTGTCTTGAAATACTTACGGAGAAAAAGGTGTTTGCCCCATACGTCAGCCAAACCGATAGTAAACGTGAGCAGGTGGAATATGCTGACACAATTAGTATAGTATCGGAAGTATTAAGCAAGCATAATTCGAATTAGCTCTACACTTTGATTACCACTTTGCCTTTGACTTCCCCGTTACTGAAATAGGAAAACGCTTCGGGTGTGGCTTCTAAAGGGAATACACGATCAATGACCGATCTAAGCTTGCCGCACTCAACACGTTCAGTCAGGTAATCCAGACGTTTGTTTGGTTCATGCCCTAAGATCCCCATCTTCTTGTTGGTAAATAGCGAGATAAATGGTGCAATAAACATGGCCTGAAGTATTAATTTTCCAGGTCCTCCTATCATTCGATACTCCCCTCCTGGTTTTAGCGCATGCTTAAAATCATACAGCGAATGATGACCGACCACATCGATAATGTAATCGTAACGTTCTGGTTTTTGGGTGAAATCCTCAACAGTGAAATCAATGACATAATCAGCACCGAGGGATTTCATGTGCTCAAACTTAGATGAACGATCCACACCTGTTATTTCAGCACCCAATTCTTTGATCAATTGAATGGCTAAAGAGCCTACGCCCCCACCAGCACCATTGATCAATACTTTGTCTCCTGCATTTATCTTTTTGAAATCCGTGGCAGCTTGTAATGCCATTACGCCTGCTTGTGGTAAGGAAGCAGCTTCTTCAAAAGAGAGGTTGGACGGTTTGTGGATCATCACTTTTTCTTTCGCACAAACGAATTCAGCAAATCCACCCCAGCCTGAAGTCGAAATATCTCCTACTACTTCATCTCCAACCTTGAATCCTGTTACTTTATCACCAACTTGGTGTACGATTCCAGCTATGTCACATCCGATGATTTTCTTGATTGGTTTTCGCAATCCTCCACCCACCAATCGAACATAAAAGGGTTCACCTTTTACTAAATCCCAATCCCATGAATTGATAGAGGCTGCTCTCACATTTACCAAAACCTCATTGCCTTTCGGAGTCGGTCGATCCAATTCTTCTAATTGCATGTTCTTAGGAGAACCGTATTCGTAATAGGTGATCGCTTTCATTTTTTCACTCATACTCTTCCTACTTTTAGAATCAGTTCCCAAACAGCTTCTTTCTGATCGTCATCGGCCCAAACTTCGCCTAATTGTCTTTCCAGGTCCTGAATGGGATTTTTGCCTGTGGTTGAAATAATCCGCTGAATAGCGGACCAGCTTCTTACTAATCCGACAAGGTCTGCCCGATTCCAGGTTTTTCTCATTTCTATTTTCGGAGGTTCAACAGTTGCAAAAGGAAAAGGAACGTTCGCATAACCATTATCTACATGATGATTCTCAGGCTGCCAATAGTCATAGACAACTTCATCATGAAAGTGGCGAACAATCGTATCCACTTCTTCAGAAATCGTTGGCAATCGGTAGATCCATGCCGCGATAACACCTTTTGGTTTGAGTACACGTCGAACTTCCTGATAAAAAAGATCGAATTGAAACCAATGCAAAGCCAAGCCCACAGTCACTAGATCTACCGTGTGATCTTTTAAGGAAATCTTTTCTGCCGGTTCCAGCGCATACATTATGCTGTCATGTTTCATCGCATTTCCAAGCTGACGTTGACTTGCATCTGTTGCGTGAATGTGCTCATAATATTTGGTCAACCCAATTGCAGCTTGACCATTTCCAGTTCCACAATCCCATACAAGCTGGTGCTCGTCTGTAAGAGTAGAAAGAAACACAAACAATTCCTCAGGATATGTTGGCCTGAACCTACGATACTCGTCTGATTGCTTTGAAAAATTGTCTTTGAATTGATTCATTGAAACAGGTTATGCCCTTGAACAGTAATTGCGACATTACCAACTTTTGAACCTTCCTCGACGTACTTGTGTGCCTCAACCATCTTCTCCATCGGGTATTTCTTATCTATGACAGGCTTCAGTTTTCCTGATTCGATAAGTTCCTTTAGGTAAACCAGATCCTCAGCACGGTATTTGGCCAAAGAGAAAGTGAATTTCTTTTTGCTGAACATGGAGTTCCACTTACCCTGGAGAACACGAATCACCCATGGGGTAGCCAGAATATAGCGTCCATTCGATTTCAAAGATCTCATGGCTTCAGAAATGGAACTGTTGCCTACCACGTCAAAGATCACATCGTATTTCCCCTCACTTTTTGTAAAATCTTCCTTCGTATAATCGATGACATGGTCTGCTCCCAATTCGTTAAGAATACTCAGCTTGCCCGTACTATCTACACCTATTACCTCCGCTCCTTGAAGTTTAGCGAGCTGAACAGCATACGTTCCAAAACAACCAGCTGCTCCTTTAATCAGGATCTTTTCACCTGGTTTAAGGTTTGCCAATCGAATGTAATGCAAGGCATTGAGGCCTGCAGTGGGCAAGGATGCAGCTTCTTCATATGTTACATTGACCGGTTTCAAGGCCATTGCGTACTTCGTGTTTAGACAGATGTATTCCGCATAAGCGCCGAACTTAAGTCCTGTATCTGAGATGATCTTATCCCCTTTCTTAAATCGTTTTACATTTTTCCCTACTTCTTCTACTTCTCCCGCTACTTCCATTCCGAGGATCGGACGCTTTGGTCTTCTTAAGCCAAAATAGATCCGAAGTGGAAGCCAAAACAATACATGCAAATCGAATCTCCTGATTTCACAATCGCCAGGAGTGACAGTTGCCGCATGTACACGAATTAACAATTCGTCATCTGTAGGCTCAGGTTTTCTAACTTCTCCCAATTTTAGAAGCTCAGGAGCCCCGTACTCTGTCCATAAAACCGCTTTCATATGCTCCTCCATTAATCAGGTAAAACTTCACAAAAAATACCTCGGGATCGAATCACTTGCATAAATTCCTTTTCACAGCAGTCTTCTAAGGTTACAATCTTAAGTACACGATCCACATCATGCATATCTACGGACCAGCGGATAATCCCTTTGAGATTTCTAAATAAGGAAGCCAGTATGCTCATTTCGAGATGTGAATCAATGTTAGTTTTAAATACAAAAATTTTCATGGTGGTTTATTTCTTTTTCGGTTCTTCATTAAAGGAAAATACTTCCTCTAGCGGTGTATCAAATACACGAGCCATACGAAATGCCAGCTCCAGGGATGGTGAATACTTACCTTTCTCAATTGCAACGATCGTTTGTCTCGTCACTCCTACTTTTTCAGCTAACTCTTGCTGCGTCATTTCATCATTGTGGAATCGCAGTACTCTGATGTTGTTGCTTACCCTGTGCTCTCCCATCCCTAAATCCCTTTTCGATGAAAATACAGCTGAGACAGGTTGTCAAATACATCGGATAACACTCCTGCAACAATCATGAAGATGAACATGGAACGCATAGGCATGCCATATGCAATAACGCCTAAGGCGCCTAAGAAACCAAACCCAAAAACCATAAAGGCATTTCGTGTTGACGTCAGCGCAATAATTTTATCACGTTCATCTTCAAAACATGGTTGACGCTCGCTGGTAACCAATCTGTTGGTAATGCTAAAAATGATGTGGATTACAATCTTGCTTGCAATTGCAATGGGAATGATCAGCAGCATGGTTTTACCCCAATACTGCAGCTCCTCATCCGGGCTCATTACACGATCACCATACTCCTGGTAAACAATCCAGTAATAGATGCCATACACCAAAAGCGTGCTGATAATGTTAACAATACTCTTCTTTTCCTGGTAGTACATTTCTTAACTCGTTGTCCTGTTTATTTTACTTGTAGTAAAGTATTACGGACACAAAGTTAATAATGTTTTACTTCATGTAAAGTATTTTTTACATTTATAGATTATTCCGATACCTATTTTATCAATTTTCTATGTATCCAACCTCTATTGCACCTTTTTGGTTTTTGAAAAGACACATGCCAGTAGTCATTAGACCAAAGCCAAATTGTTTGTAGAAACCTTCTTTTCCCAGGGTTGAAAAAAGCATCACTCGTTCGTGCGGACCAATCATCTCTAAAAGTCGAGCGGTCATTTCTTTACCTATTCCTTTACCCTGCAGTTCTTCCGATACGGACACATCACAAATTACTGCACAGTCCCCTCCATCAGTAAATGCTCTTGCCGCGCCTATTAATACATTGTTTTGGTAAGCAAATACCTGATATTGGCTATTTCCAAAGACATTCTTAAGACGAGCTATCGATTTTTTACTAAAGCCAGTACGCTCATAAAGCCCAGATAGTGCTTCCCAATCTTGATCTGGGAGTGTTTTGACATATCTTATCATGTTCTATGGTTTCTAACTGAACAACCTATAGCTGAATGAAATGCTAAAGGTTGGGCAACCATAAACCCATCGTTGCAAAGAGTACTCCAATAGCTGTGACTCCTGTGCTAACTAGAATGAGCAATGCGGTACTAACTTTTCCGAATGAGCCAGCTTTATTTTGAGCATAAAAGTAAAGTTCCAGAATCGCCAATGGCAAGAGATATTGCGCAAAAGCGAGAAAAGTCAAAAAGGGTCCTGTAAATGTTTCAAGGTCCATTCCAACTGGGCCACCATTCACTCCAAGCCAAAACATAAGTCCAATTCGATAGAACCAAACGGCGCTCACAACAATGAATAGCCGAAGGGTCCAACGCCTGTGTACATCAAATTTTTTAGCCACTGCTGTTTGCCAAGCCAGAATCCCGAATAGAACAATTAACGCAGCGTCGATCGTATTGGCAATGTGAAGTACCATCCCTCCCACTGTTCCGCGCGTCCAGATCATATACACTCCAGCCATACTGACGAGGATTGCAGTAACCAGATACACTTTGCCATTTAATCGATGAAATTTCGGAAGAGATTTTCGCATCTTAGGGATCAATTGTAACGGACCTCCTAACATTATAACGATCGCAACCAATACATGAATTGCCATGGCGATATTACCTATTGGATCGCCTTCTATTATCCCGTGAGGTCCCCTGTTGTTCCACGCCTCTATATTTCCTATTAAGGCATTTCCAGCATAAAAAAGAGCTAAGTAGGTAGCAAAAATCCATTGACCTGCTATTGCCACCGAACACCATGCCGTAGCTGATATGTTTAAAATATTCTTGCCTTTTTTGGATCTATTTCTTCCCGTCAGGGCATGAGGGTTTACTGAAATTGAATTTTCCATTTCCTTATTATTTGAGTTTTTGAGTTTTGAATAAGTATGTGATTAGGCCAGGTTTTTACATAATGCTCTTATTCCTGTCTTAGTGAGTCCACCGGATCGTTGGTTGATGCTTTGATCGTTTGGTAGCTTATGGCTGATCCAACTACTACTAGCACAGCCACTGTAGCTCCAAAATAAACCCAAGGGCTGATGGTAGTTCTATCCGCAAAATTTTGCAGCCAATAATCTGTTGCCAGATAGGCCAACGGCCAGGCTACTAAGGTGGCTATAATTACCAAGCGAACGATTTCATTCGATAACAGCCTAACCAGTGCAGGTGTAGATGCTCCAAGTACTTTTCGAATACCAATTTCTTTTCTTCGGACCGAAGCAGTATAAGTGATCAGTCCTATCAACCCCATACTTGCTATAATTAAGGATAGCGCTGAGAAAACTAACAGGATTTTTCCTGTAGAAGTCTCAGACTTATATAGGTCCTGATATTCCTGATCGAAAAAGAAATATTGCATTGGCTTCCCATTAGAATGGGTATGCCAGGCTTCCTCAACAAACTCTATCGTTTCCCGAATGTTATGCGAGTTGGTAAGCCTGACACTAAGATACCCAGAAGAGTTATGCGGTGACAGTTCCAATGATACAGGAGCTACCTGCTTGTGTAATGATTCTACATGGTAATCTTTCACAATCCCGATGATCCTTATCTCACCCGGTTTAAAGGCAGAGGTCAAAGACTGGCCAAGAGGCTCTTCAAACCCAAAGGAGTTAGCAGCAGATTCATTGAGCACCACAGCATTTGAATCGGAAGGAAAGTCCTTAGAGAAGAACCGACCTGCGATCAATTCAAGACCCATAAGTTCAACATGATCATAGGAGACTTGATTGTTTTGAAAAAGATACACCTCATTGTTTCCTGTTATTCTATAGGATCGGATCTCATAGAATTTTCCTGGAAGCGTTTCTGAATTGGCAACAACATCAATGTTTGGATTTTCCAGCAAATCTGTTTTGAACACTTCCATATTGTCCCGCAACCAATCCGGACGCTCTAAAACCAACACCTGTTCCTTGTCAAAGCCCAAATTTCTTGTGAGCATGAATTCAATTTGATTGTAGACGACTACCGTGCCGATAATGATAATTATTGATGCGGCAAATTGAATCGTCACAAGGATGTTGCGCAACCAACTTGCTTTTCCTCCAACCTTCATAGTCCCTTTCAGAACATCAACGGGTTTGAAAGCTGAAAGAACAAACGAAGGGTAAGAGCCGGCAAGAAGGCCCACTATAAACGCTAATCCAAACATATAAAGCCATCCTTTATACCCGGTAGTAAGATCATACGCTAATCCATTTCCGATTAATTCCTCAAACAATGGCATGCATGTCAGTATGATTAGGATGCCAATAAATGTTGCAAACATTGAGACAAGTACAGACTCAAAAATGAATTGATAAACGAGCGTTCGCTTTGTGGATCCTATCACTTTGCGAACACCCACCTCCTTTGCCCGAGTCGCTGAATGGGCTGTGGCCAGATTGACGAAATTGAAAATTGCAATGAATAAAATGATGATAGCAATCAAACCATAGATGTACACATAAGCAATATTGCCTGTAGGTTCTAATTCCTCTGTTGCCTC
>JANQST010000379.1 GCA_028279155.1 Cyclobacteriaceae bacterium | reverse complement strand
TGTCCGAAGCTGGCATACCGTGCCTGGCGGACCCAGGAAACCTTGCTGTAGGTTTGGCTCACCAGACCAACATAAAAGTGATTCCTTTGCCTGGCAGTTCGTCCATTCAGCTTGCGCTTGTTGCCTCGGGGTTTAACGGACAGTACTTCACGTTTAATGGATATCTACCAATTGATAAACCTTCGAGAATAAAGCGGATAAAGGAACTTGAAAAATTGGCCTCAAAGGATCATACCCAGTTATTCATGGAAACACCCTATAGAAACCATCAGTTGTTAGAAGATATAGTTAAGACCTGTAACCAAAATACACTTCTAAGCATAGCTTCTAATATTTCAGGCTCTAATGAGTTGATACTCACGCAATCGATTCAGAAATGGAAAAAGAGCGACATCCAAATACATAAAGTGCCAGTTATTTTCAGTTTTGGACTGTTTGTATAGGGGATTGCATGGATTCTTATAAATTTGCGCCCTCAAATAAAACCATAATAAATGTCATACCTCTTTACTTCTGAATCCGTATCGGAAGGACACCCGG
The DNA here is from genome assembly GCA_028279155.1 of Cyclobacteriaceae bacterium. Lineage (GTDB taxonomy): Bacteria > Bacteroidota > Bacteroidia > Cytophagales > Cyclobacteriaceae > Ekhidna. The sequence goes on along the minus strand of JANQST010000379.1, from coordinate 3,037 downwards.
ATAAAATTGCAGATCAAATTTCTGATGCACTTGTGGACCATTTCCTTGCATTCGACCCTGAAAGCAAGGTTGCATGCGAAACAATGGTTACAACTGGTCTTGTGGCTCTTGCAGGAGAAGTAAAGACGACCGCATACATAGACGTTCAAAATATTGCCAGAGATGTGATAAACCGAATCGGCTATACCAAAGGTGAGTACATGTTCGATGGCAATTCTTGTGGAGTGATCTCTGCCATTCACGAACAATCTCCAGATATAAACCAGGGAGTTGAGCGTGCATCAGAAGACGAACAAGGAGCCGGTGATCAGGGGATGATGTTTGGGTATGCCACGAAAGAAACAGATGATTATATGCCACTGGCATTGGATCTTTCGCATCGCATATTAATGGAGCTGGCAGATATAAGGAAGGCGGGCAAAGAAATGACCTACCTAAGGCCAGATGCAAAATCACAAGTCACCATCGAATACGATGATAACAACAGACCTGTTAGAATTGATGCAATTGTCGTTTCAACACAGCATGATGATTTTGATAGTGAAGAAGCAATGCTTAACAAAATCAATGACGATGTTATTAACATTTTGATCCCTAAAGTTAAAGCCAAGTTAAAAGCAGAAAACCAGGCGCTATTCAATGATCAAATTAAATATCATGTGAACCCTACTGGAAAATTTGTTATCGGAGGACCACACGGAGATGCAGGATTAACGGGAAGAAAGATAATCGTTGACACATACGGCGGAAAAGGAGCCCATGGTGGAGGAGCTTTCTCAGGTAAAGATCCATCTAAAGTAGATAGATCGGCTGCATATGCAACACGGCATATAGCTAAAAACCTTGTAGCAGCAGGTGTCGCAGACGAGGTTTTGGTTCAGGTTTCTTATGCAATAGGGGTTGCCGAGCCTATGGGTATTTACATCAACACATATGGGACATCAAATGTTGATTTGACCGATGGAGAAATCGCTCAAAAGGTGTCTGAGATTTTCGATATGAGACCTGCAGCTATTATTCGAAGATTGAAACTTAAAGAACCAATTTATTCAGAATCAGCAGCGTACGGCCATATGGGAAGAGCTCCGGAAGTAAAACAAGTAACTTTCATTGGTAATGGCGGAGAAGAGGTTAAGAAAGTTGTTGAAACGTTCACCTGGGAAAAACTTGATTACGTTGATCAGGTGAAGGAAGCCTTTGGTTTACAATGAATAGAGTCTTAGTTATTGGGTTTATTTTTTTGATTGGGTGTTCAAAAACACCACCAGGGAAGGAACCCTTAACTATTGAACCTGTTGCAACAGGTCAGTCCTTCAATGCTGCTTTCCTGATGATAGATGGGGTTTATAATTCAGAGCTGATGGCCCCTTTTGATATTTTCCAACATACCATTTTCCATACAGAAGGAGGAATTAAAGTCTTTACGGTTTCCCAGACAATGGACACCGTGACCACCTTCGAGGGATTACGAATTTTACCAGATTTCTCTTTTTCGAGTCCAAACCTACCAGAGATTGATATTTTAGTGGTACCCAGTGCTGAGCACAACATGGATTCCGACCTTGAAAATGAGACCTTAATTAATTGGGTTATGGCAATTGGAGAAAAAGCAGACTATGTAATGTCTCTTTGTGATGGAGCATTTGTGTTGGCTAAGGCAGGTCTGGTTGATAACAGAGAGTCTACAACGTTTCCATCAGATATTCCGAGATACAAGGAAACATTTCCCACGTTAAAAGTCCACGAGAATGTTTCTTTTGTTCACGATCAAAACCTATTAACCTCAGCAGGCGGAGCCAAATCCTATGATGTGTCTCTTTATCTTGTACATTATCTCTACGGCGATCAGGTTGCCAAAGGTGTAGGCCGAGGGCTTGTTATAGATTGGGATTTGAACGATTATCGTTTCATTATCGCAGATTAATTCTAGATTTTTTCTCAGAAAAGTGGGGTTTAAGATTTTATGAATGTACTAGGATAAACAAGCTTGTATGAAAAAGCTTTTAGTCATTCTTTCCAGCGTACTATTGCTTCCCGGTTGCGACAATTGCACGACAAGTGCTTCATGCGCTCCCCCTCCTGACGGAACATTCAAAAGCGAGGCTGTTAACGTAGCGGTTTCAGAAAACATACTGGAAGAATTCGAACCAAGCTCCTATCGAAGTGTTGGAATTTTAGATTCATTGATTGTGAACACCACGTCAAGTAAAGTAACAATCTTTGATTTTCATAAATGGACCGCAATTGAAGAGTCTGCAATTACTTCTATTGATATTTACTATGAAGAAAAATCTGAAAATCTTGAGGGAGCAAGATTCTCATTTGAGAACACTGAATCGACATTTTCTGCTGGTGGATATTTATTGACTTTTGTCAAATCTTCTGGAGAGACACAATTGCAGATAGTAAGAGCCTCTCAGGATTTGATCGATGGTGTATGCAACGATACAATCGACTGCTAATAAACTCAATAAATTTTTCAAACATCATTTCATGTATCCCATAAAAACTTCATTTTTGGGCCTCCATGCAAATCGTCGAAGTAAACGATAAAAAAACTGCTCGTAAATTTCTGAAGTTTCCAACTCATCTTTATAAGAATGAGCCGAATTGGATTCGTCCCATCGATAAGGATATAGAAGGAATCTTTGATGAGTCAAAAAACAAGACGTTCAGAAACGGGAAATGTATTCGATGGATTCTTGAAAAGGAAGACCAAACGATTGGACGAATTGCAGCATTCGTAAATAACAAAACTGCCAACAAAGACAACGATCAACCTACCGGAGGAATTGGTTTTTTTGAATGTATGAACAACCAGGAAGCTGCGAACTTATTATTCGACACCAGTAAAGAATGGTTGCTTAAAAATGGTATGGAAGCCATGGATGGACCGATCAACTTTGGAACTCGTGATGCCTGGTGGGGGCTACTTGTGGATGGGTTTGAAAGAGAACCAAACTATCAGTGTAATTATCATTTCCCATACTATCAAACATTGTTTGAATCGTATGGATTTAAGGTATATTTCAAGCAA
>JANQST010000354.1 GCA_028279155.1 Cyclobacteriaceae bacterium | reverse complement strand
AATGATTTTAAAGGTAGACGATGAGGGATTCCCAATTCAGCCGTATGGTGTAAAGAGCAATCCCAATTCAATTCTGGATGTCGCAGACATTGTATTCGTAAACCCGGTAAATACTGGCTATTCAAGAATTGTAAAGAAAGATACAGATCGAAGCATATTCTTCGGGGTCAATTCTGATATCACTTACCTTGCAGAATGGATTAACACTTTTGTGTCTCGGGTGAACCGGTGGGAATCTCCTAAGTATCTAATTGGAGAAAGCTATGGAACTACTCGTGTATCTGGTCTGGCATTAGAACTACAAGGAAGGCAATGGATGTACTTGAATGGGGTGATCCTGGTTTCTCCAACCGAATTAGGAATTCACAGTGGAAATGGAAGAAGGGATGGTCCCTTAGGAGCGGCACTAAGACTTCCATACTTTACAGCCGCAGCCTGGTACCACAAAAAACTTCCGGCGGACCTTCAGCAAAAAGATCTGGATGAGGTATTGCCAGAAGCAGAGAAATATGCAGTAGAAGAATTATTACCTGTCATTGCCAAAGGCGGTTTTGTAGACGAGGCGGAACGCACACAAGCGGCAAAAACAATGGCCCGGTATTCAGGAATTTCCGAAAAAGTCATTCTACAATACAACCTGGATGTACCCACAAGTTTCTACTGGAAAGAACTGCTCAGGGATGAAGGATTTACAGTAGGTCGTCTAGATTCACGCTACAAGGGAATTGATCGTACGGAAGCTGGAATACGACCTGATTTCAATTCTGAACTAACCTCATGGTTGCATTCCTTTACACCGGCAGTAAACTATTACTACAAAAACGTACTCAAATTCGAAACAGATGTCAAATACAACATGTTTGGCCCAGTGCATCCCTGGGATAGAGACGGCAATAACACTGGAGAAAACTTGCGTCAGGCAATGGCTCAGAATCCGTACCTACATACCATGGTTCAATCCGGATATTATGATGGAGCCACCAAGTATTTTGATGCCAAATACACGATGTGGCAAATCGATCCAAGTGGCAAAATGAAAGATCGTTTATCTTTCAGAGGGTACCGTTCCGGTCATATGATGTATTTACGCAATGAAGACCTGATTAGCTCCAATGATCATTTAAGAGAGTTTATCCAGAAAACGATTCCTCAGGCCGGTGAGGCTGCCAAGTACTAAATTAAGTGCAACATATTGAGAAATGTGGGGCTTAATTATTGTTATTGAGCTAATTAGCCAATAGAAGGACTTAGAAAATAGCTGGTCTATCAAGGACCGCTAATCAACTTTTTAAGCTTTTGATCAAAATCTAAAGCAAACCTTATTTGATATGTCATACATTGACAATCAAAGAACAACAAACCCATGAAAACTATCCTATCATTCCTGACCGCCCTCCTTGTTTCATCCACAGTAGCATTCGGTTTCCAAGCAGCCGATTCAACCAAGAAAAAGAAAAAGGATCTCCCCTTAGAAGCCGGCAGAACGTTTTCAATCGAAACGTCTGAAGCCTCCTGGTTGAGTTTGGACATAAGTCCAGATGGTCAAACATTGGCTTTTGACTTTCTGGGAGACCTTTATACCATGCCCATATCCGGTGGTGAAGCAACTCAGGTTACATCAGGTATGGCCTTCGACGGACAACCTCGATTTTCTCCCGATGGAAAACAACTGGTCTTCACCTCAGACAAAAGTGGTGGAGAAGGCATTTGGGTGATCGATCTGGAGACCAAAGAAGATCGACAAATCACAAGCGGAAAAGCAGATCGGTATCAATCTCCGGAATGGACACCGGATGGAGATTACATCATTGCATCCAAGGCCGGCATGCGCAGAGGTACCTTGAAAATATGGATGTATCATGTTGACGGTGGCACTGGCACCAAGCTCATGCCAACCCCTGAAAACTTGAAAATGACAGGAGCAGCGTTTGGGAATACTGATCGATATATCTGGTTTGCACAGCGCCAGGGAGATTGGAGCTACAACGCCATTTTTCCGCAATATCAGATCGGCAGATATGACCGTGAGACAGGAAAAAGAGAAACGATGACCTTCGGGCCTGGCGGAGGAATTCGCCCTACCCTTTCACCTAATGGGCAATGGCTGGTCTACGGAACGCGGTATGAAAGTGAGACAGGTCTTATGATTAGAAACTTGTCAACGGGAGAAGAAAAATGGTTGGCCTACCCTGTTCAGCACGATGACCAGGAATCTCGTGGGACAAGAGATGTTCTTCCGGGAATGACCTTTACGAATAATTCTCAAGAGTTGATAGCCTCTTACGGCGGAAAGATCTGGAGAATTCCGGTATCAGGAGGAGATGCAACTGAAATACCCTTCTCCATTGACTCGTCGATCGAACTGGGAGCTGAATTACAATTTCAATACCCGATTCCTGATAGCTCAACATTCATTGTAAAGCAAATACGAGATGCCGTTCCTTCCCCAGACGGAACCATGCTTGCATTCACATCCCTTGACAGGCTCTATATAATGAACCTCTCCGACAGGAATCCAAGACGAGTTGGCAATGGTTCGTTTACAGAAGCGCAACCTACCTGGTCGCCAGATGGTGAGTGGGTGGCTTATAGCACATGGAACAAAACAGTAGGTCACATATACAAAACCAAAGTTGCTGGTCGACGGCCTGGACAAACAGTTCAGGTGACAACAGAGAATGCAATCTACAGTCAGGCTGCGTGGTCTGCCGATGGAAGGCGAATCGTTGCAATAAAAGGACCTGCTAACAGTTATAAGAATTCATTAAATCAGGGGGCCCCTGGATCTGCCCGAGAAATTATCTGGGTGGATGCAAATGGTGGTGCAGCTAATCGAATCGATTTTGCGTACGGTCGCTACAATCCTCATTTTACCAATAGCAATGATCGAATTTATTTGAATAATAACGATGCAGGACTGATATCCATTCGGTGGGACGGAACAGATGAAAAAGAGCATTTAACGATCGTTGGGCAAAAACCTCCTGGGTTTGACAATCAGCTTGAAGCATCAACCATTATCATGGGAGCAAATGGCAAAAAAGCAATTGCACAAGTTTACAAGGATATGTACTTGATTACGGTTCCAATCGTGGGTGGTAAGACACCAAAAATCGATGTATCAAGGGGGGATAAAGCCAATTTTCCCGTCAAGAAACTATCAGATATAGGGGGTGAATTTCTGGCATTTTCCAAGGATATGAAAAAGGTCCACTGGTCGATCGGTAATGCTCATGTGATTTATGATCTGGATGCTGGAAAAGCAATGGAAGACCAGCGAAAAGCCGTTGCTAAAAGTTTTGAGGAGGAAGATAAGAAGCTCAAGAAAGATACGCTCATGTATGAGCCTGAAGAATTCAGGATCAAAATCGCAGCGAACAGAGACATTCCAAAAGGCACCGTAGCCCTTGTGGGTGGGAAAGTAATCACCATGAAAGGAGATGAAATCATCAACAATGGGGTGGTCATTGTGAAAGACAATCGAATTGTATCAGTGGGACCAGCAGGGACAACAATTCCCGAAGGTGCGCAACAAATTGATTGCAGCGGTAAGACTATTGTTCCAGGGTTTGTTGACACTCATGCACATGTACGTCCCGCATGGAATATTCACAAGGCGGAGGCATGGCAGTTTTGGGCGAACATGGCGTACGGTGTTACTACGGTACGTGACCCGCAGACAAGTTCAACGGACATTCTTACTTATGAAGACCAGGTCGTTGCAGGAAACATGATTGGTCCCAGAATTTATTCAACCGGTCCTGGAATGTTTTGGCAAGAACAAGTGAAGGATCTGGATCACGCTAAAAAATTAGTGAGCAGATATTCCAAATACTATGATACAAAAACGATCAAAATGTATGTGGCAGGTAACCGACAGCAAAGACAATGGATTCTCATGGCATGCATGGAACAAGAGATCATGCCAACAACAGAGGGCTCATTGAATTTCAAGCAAAATCTTACTCAAATCATCGATGGCTATCCGGGGCACGAGCACTCCTTCCCTGTCTTTCCACTTTATAAAGACATTATCGATATGGTGGCATTTTCAAATACGGTTTACACTCCCACACTACTTGTAGCCTATGGAGGACCATGGGGAGAAAACTATTTCTACACCCGAGAAAATCCGCACGATGACGAAAAACTCAACTATTTCACTCCATACTCTGAAATCCAACGCAAAACCAGAAGAAGGGGTGCAGGAACTGGTCCTGGTCCAGGTGGATGGTTCATGGATGAAGAGCATGTATTTGAAAGACAGTCGAAAGAACTTGACAGGATTGTACAAGCAGGTGGACGAGCTGGGGTAGGAAGTCATGGTCAGTTACAAGGGCTGGGGTATCACTGGGAACTTTGGCTTGTTCAGTCAGGAGGACTTTCAGAACATGATGCGCTAAAGGTAGCAACCCTGATGGGTGCAGAAGGGCTTGGATTGTCCGATGAGCTGGGTTCCCTGGAAGAAGGAAAACTTGCAGATATCCTCGTCCTCGATGAAGATCCACTTCAAGACATAAGGAATACCAACACAATAAACATGGTCATGAAGAATGGGCGTTTGTACGAAGCAGGAACTCTGAATGAAATTTATCCTGAACAGCGAAATGCTCCAGCCAGGGTCTGGGAAAAGGTGATTCCGGAAAACTTACCAGGAGAAAAATAGGAATCTGGAAGTATCACATTCATTCTGAATAGCTGGTAGTAAGTTATGATTTCATTATAAATCCGTAATTTATTACCCACTATGGCGCAGGATCCTGTATTTGATTGGTGGTCGGTCATCATCATTCTTGGAATTGTTCAGGGATTGATTATCGCGATTGCTCTTTTTCTCAATATGAAAAAAAGGCCTGCACTGATCATGTTGGCGCTTCTGGTACTCGTACTAGTCTGGCATCACTTGCAGAGCATTTCCATTTACCTGAATTTCTTTAGGGAATTCCCACATTTCTATGGTGCCGATCTGGGCTCGCTTTTCTTAATCGGTCCGCTATTTTATCTATACATCAAGCTGGTAACAAGCGAAAATGGGAAGTTGGTCAAATGGGATTGGTTACATACGATTCCTTTTTTTGCAACAATCATCGCTCATCCGGTGATTTTCATGCCAGGAGCCGAAAAGGTAGAACTAATCCTGGATTGGCTGACTGCCATTCGATACGACAATCCACATTTGAGGCAAGTCTTCCTGCTTGATGATATCATATTCATATTGGAATCCATTCATATGATTGTGTATTTCGTCTTAGCAATCACTTTGCTAAAAACGTACGCCAATCAGAGAAAACAATTTGTCTCTTCACTACATCACCCCCATTACCAATGGTTAACCTTGATTTCGGTGTTTGTGATTTGTGTGATTGCTATTTCATTTATTCTTCAAAAGACCCTTTACCTCCAACTGAAGTACTACTACTATTCCTTAGACTACATATACATTCTCCCAATGACCATTTTTATTTACGTTATTGGTTTTTATGCACTTAAGTCGCCCTTGCTATTTGCCCACAACCTGGATTTCAAGAAAATCACATCCAAGTATTCAAGTTCTTCCCTAACAGATAATCAAGCGGAGAAATACAAAGAACAAATTGAAACCTATCTGGCAAATGAAAAGCCTTACCTCAACCCTGAGATTACCCTTCCGGAAATTGCTGAAGCGATGGGCCTTCCTCCCAACCATTTGTCGCAAGTCATCAATGATAAATTTGGTCTAAACTTTTTCGATCTAATAAATAAATACAGAATCGAGGAAGTCAAACGACGATTTGAAGATGACAATTACAAGAATGACAAGCTTTTGAAAATTGCCTTCGAGTCCGGATTCAATAATAAAGTATCCTTCAACAGGTATTTCAAAAAACTCGAAGGGGAAACACCCTCAACGTATCGTAAAAAAATTGAGAATTAGGTTAATCTTTACATGGATTGACGATTGCAGGAGTTCTTGGTCTTTCATTTGACCTTAAAAAATGAAAAGACAACTACTATTAATGATTGCTGTCATCGGTTACAGTACATCAACTGCACAAGTATCCGGGGATTTCTACAGTATAGATGCAAGTCACTCAACGCTCCTATTCAAAGCGCGACACATTGGAGGTGGATCTGTTATCGGCAGGTTCGATTCTTACGAAGGAACCATCTATTTTGATCCAACAGATCTAACTTCCATCAGTGCTTCACTCATAGCAGAAGCAAAATCAATCAATACCAATGGAGGATTTAGGGACACGGTACTTGTTAAAGAATTTTTTCAAGCAGACCTACATCCTTATGTGATTTTTGAATCTACTGGTAGCAAAGTAGAAGGTAAACAATATTATCTGCTGGGAAATTTGACAATGGGTGCCTTCACTAAACAAGTGGAAATCCCATTTGAATACATTTCAGGACCAACCAAAGATCAGTTCAGTCACTTCAGAATAACGCTTGGCGGTGAATTGAAACTAAATCGTGAAGACTATGATTTAAAGTACCGTTCCAATGATTTTTGGGACGGAATTGTTGCCAATGAAGTCAAAATCGAAATAGAATCCGGAGCTCGCATTTACAATTCACTTGAAACTGTTTTTCCGTTTAGAGAAAACTCTATAGGGAGATTAGCATTTGAAGCTTTTCAAGAAGGTGGATTAGCCAAAATGAAGCAAAAAGTAAATGAAATATTGGCTAACCCAGAGAATTACATCACCAGCAAAAGCCAGGTACTCAGAGGGGCAACACATTTGGTGCAATCAGAAAAAGTATCAGCAGCTATCGAACTACTTGATTTAGGGATTTCCAAAATTGAAATGAACAATGAATGGAAAGCCGAATTTTTGGCTAGAAAATCGAAGTATTATTTGCGGTTAAATAAAGTCAAAGAAGCTGCAAAATTTTCAAAAGAAGCGGTAGCACTATTTCCAAATTCTCTTGCTAAAGAGGTTTCCAAGAAAATCAAATAAGTGTTTCACCTTCATTATTTCTGCTTCATAAAAGCATTAATATTGAAGTAGAATGGAGTTGTTTGACCATTACATAGATCCTTCAAAAAACCTTCTTCCACGGGGAGGTGTCGTTCATTACTACAACAAGGTTTTATCCAAAGCGGATGCCGACCACTATTTTGACATTTTATTCAAAACCATTGAATGGAGTCCAGACGAAGCGGTCATTTTCGGAAAGCACATTTTCACAAAGAGAAAAGTAGCATGGTACGGGGACCAACCTTTTGAATACACATACTCCAACACAACAAAAAGAGCATTGCAGTGGACATCTGAGCTTAAGGCTCTCAGGAAATTGGCAGAAGAAAAGACAGGTGAAACTTACAATTCGTGTTTGATGAATTTATATCACTCGGGAGAAGAAGGAATGGCATGGCACAGTGACGGAGAGAAAGATTTAAAGCCCAATGGAGCAATCGCTTCTATAAGCCTAGGAGCAGAACGTAATTTCGGCTTTAAGCACAAACAGACGGATGATAAGGTCATGCTTTTCTTAGAACATGGGAGTTTAATGGTAATGAAGGGTGAGACACAAGCCCACTGGCTACACCGATTACCACCGACCAAGAAAATAGCTACTCCCAGAATAAATCTAACTTTTCGAACGATCATTCAATAATCGTTCATATTTAGCTATTGAACGGTCGAAAATGAACATTTGAAAGCATTACAGTAGTGATTTAGTCATTGATAATCAATCACTTGTAACCAATGGCATGACGATTGGTATTTTCTATATAACCCAAAACCAGAACACATGCTGACCGATTTAAAATTCACCTTAAGAAGGATCTTCAAAAACAAGCTTGGAACAATTATCAACACGATAGGTCTCACCATCGGAATCTTCGTATGTATTGTTTTACTTAACTATTTCATACAGGAATCAACCTATGATCACTATCATTCTAAATCAGATAGGATCTATAAGGTTTTCAGTAAAGTAGCTTTTAGTCCAGGAAGTACCGGGACGTTCGGCATCACTTTTGGAACCCTGGCAAAAGATTATAAGGAAAAATTTCCTCAGGTAGCAAATACTGCCCGGCTTTACGGACCAAGTATGCTGGAAGTTGATATCGATCAGAATAGGCTCAACAACACCAGAGTCTTACAAGTAGATTACTCCTTCTTTGATTTATTCGACTTTCAAGGAGTCAGCAACGAGGTTTTCAATTCCCCTAACAGTGCAATCGTAAGTCAAAAATTCGCTGATCGCCTTAACGTGAACAATCCCATTGGAACACAAATTGAGATTGAAGAAATCACTTATGTCATTCAAGCCGTTACAGATATTCCTTACAGCACAGTTTTCCAATTTGATGTGGCACTTCCTGTTGTGGCGGATCCATACTTTGAAGATCTTGAAAATGGAGGGCTAGAGGTTGAAACGTATGTCCTTCTAAAAGAAAACATAGATGCTCAATCAACGGTTGGGTTACT
>JANQST010000353.1 GCA_028279155.1 Cyclobacteriaceae bacterium | reverse complement strand
AATGTGGGAAGAAATGAAACAATGGATTAAGATCAATATCTCAAACCGATATGATGAAATATGCGCTATCGGAACCGGGGGCAATATCAACAAACTTTTTGAGCTTTCAACTGATGGAAAAACTAAGGAAATGGATCTCCAAACCTTAATCACTACTCAACAAAACCTTCTTAAGTTTTCTACTGATGAGCTCCTTAATAAACTTCAATTGAATCCTGATAGAGCAGACGTAATTATCCCGGCTTCTGAAATTTACATTGAAGTAATGAAAACCTCAGGCGCAAAAAATATCATTGTTCCCGATGTAGGACTTAAAGATGGAATCAACTTTCATATGTACGAGTCAAATTACGCAACTACTAACAAGGTCGTTGTAAAAAATTAGATTTTAGTTCATTTAGAATAGCCATCCATGGAATAGGTTCTCTCATTCACTGATTAATCGAGAAGGTGTTATAAATTAGTCTTCTAACACCTTGAAAATGAAAAACCTAACAATTCTCCTAACACTCATGCTACTATGTTTTGGTAGCGATGCTCAACGAAAGAAGCGATCCAACTCAAATTCAGAATCTGTAAATCCCAAGATTTTCGCAGGTATGAAATATCGCTCCATTGGCCCAACTCGTGGTGGCAGGTCAACTGCAATAGCTGGATTTCGCTCCAAGCAGTTTTCTTTTCTGATGGGCGCAACTGGCGGTGGAGTATGGAGAACGGATGATGCAGGCCAAAACTGGACAAACATTTCAGATGGACAAATCACTGTCGGTTCTATTGGAGCCATAGAAGTTGCGCCTTCAGATGAAAATGTCATTTATGTTGGAACTGGTTCTGCATGTCCTCGAGGCAATGTTTCACTTGGCAATGGAATGTATCGTTCTACTGATGAAGGAGTAACATGGATGAAGATAGGATTGGAAGAAGCCGGACAGATTGGAAAAGTAGTAGTGCATCCAAACAACCCTGATATACTTTGGGTGGCAGCACTGGGAAATGCATTCACATCAAATGATCAACGCGGGATCTTCAAAAGTTCCAACGGGGGGAAATCTTGGGAGAAGGTTCTTTATATTGATGACAAAACTGGTGCCGTAGACCTTGCAATAAACCCGACCAATCCAAGAATACTCTATGCTGGAATGTGGCAAATGGAACGTAAGCCATGGACGCTTATTGATGGTGGATCCACTGGGGGAATCTTTCAATCAAAAGATGGCGGCTCGACCTGGAAGAAGCTAGCAGGTGGACTTCCAACTGGGCTTTTAGGAAGAATCGGTTTAACTGTTTCACCGGCAAATCCAGATAGAGTTTGGGCGCAGGTTCAAGCCAAGAAAGAAGAAGCTGGTGGCTTATACCGATCTGATGATTCAGGTAAAACCTGGAAACGCATCAACAGAGATCACAAACTGCGTCAAAGAGGTTGGTACTATAGCCATGTAACAGCGGATCCTCAAGATGAGAATACAGTATATGCATCAAACACAGGATTTTATAAATCTGTTGATGGTGGCAAAACCTTTGACCGGATTGGTACACCTCACGGAGATAATCATGGGGTTTGGATCAATCCTGATTACCCTGAAATCATGATTAATTGCAATGATGGAGGTGCTAATGTGACACTAAATGGTGGTGACTCCTGGTCAACACAATTAAACCAACCGACCTCTGAATTTTACAGAGTCACTGTCGATAACCAATTTCCTTATCGCTTATATGCAGGTCAGCAAGATAACAGCACGATTTCTGTTCCAAGCAGATCATTACCATCTCTAACTTCAACACAGCAATGGTACAGCATTGGTGGAGGAGAAAGTGCAGATGTGGCTGTTCATCCAACAAATCCAAATATTGTATATGCTGGAACTTACAGTGGTGAAATCACTTATGTAAATCTAGAAAATGGAGAACGAAGACAAGTAACAGCATATCCGCACTACACCGAAGGAACTGAACAAAGAGATCTAAAGTATCGATTTCAATGGAATTACCCTCTTTTCGTTTCCAAATACAACACGGATGCTATTTTCATTGCATCGCAATATGTGCATCGATCTACGGACAAGGGTCAGACATGGGAAATTATAAGTCCTGACCTTACTCGGAACATCGATAAATATCAAGACATTCCAGGCGGTCCAATCCAGCATGATGCCACTGGAGTGGAGGTCTATTCTTCCATTTTCGCACTTGAAGAATCTCTCCATGATAAAGATGTAATTTGGGCTGGCTCCGATGATGGCCTCATTCATATCACCAAAGACGGTGGGAAAACCTGGCAAAACATTACACCATCAAACATGCCAAATGAAGGGACAGTAAACAAAATTGAGTTGTCACCACACGAACCCGGAAGAGCATTAGCAGCTGTAATCAAATACAGGGATGGCGACTTTAAGCCGTATGTTTTTCTTACCGATGATTTTGGAACCAATTGGAAACTTTTAACCAATGGCTCCAATGGGATTCCTAACAATCACTTTGTTCGGGCTGTAGCAGAAGACGTAAAGGTAAAAGGGCTGATATATGCAGGAACTGAGTACGGGATGTATGTTTCATTTAATAATGGCAGTAACTGGCAGCCCTTACAGCTGAACCTTCCAAATGTTCCCATTACCGATATTGAAACGGTAGAAAATGATTTAGCCTTAAGTACACAAGGTCGGTCTTTTTGGATTCTTGATGATCTCAGTCCCTTACAACAAGCGAAAGAAGTAGAAGATCGTAATGTTTTCTTATTCGATGTTAGAGATACGTATCGCACAAATGTGAGCGGTAGAGGAGGTATAGGTGCTACCATACGTTTCTATTCAAAGATCCCTGAAAATGACAGCACCACAGTTACGTCACTATCTATTCTTGATGATTACGATAATGTTGTTAAGAAATGGTCTACTAAACCAGCAAAAGATTCTGATGAATCCAAGCTAGCGTTGAAAAACGGTTTCAACCAAGTGAAATGGAACCTTACCTACTCCTCTCCTAAAATGGTCAAAAATTTTGTGGCCATGGATTTTAGTGCTGGTCGGGAACCAGGACCAAAAGCAGTGCCTGGTATTTACAAAATAAATTTGAAAAGTGGAGAAACTGAATACGAAGACTCATTTGAAATAAAAATTGATCCCAGGTGGAATGAAATTTCAAGGTCAGATTTGAAACAAAAGTTCGATTTGGAACAGGATGTTATTTCATTAATCAAAGAATCGCAAAGTTTGATAAGAGAGATAAGGTCAATTCGGGAACAAGCTAATAACATTTCAAAGATGGCTATTGAAGCAGGGCACAATGATCGTCTTAAAGGTCTTGCGCAAGCACTTGCTAAAGAATTAACAGATGTTGAAAATCGATTAATTCAAAACAAAAATGAGACATCACAGGATGAGATCAATTTTCCAAGAGTTTTCAGCAATCATATCGTGCGTTTATTTCGTGTTATTGTAGATGAACATAATGCACCTACAGGTGGTATGCTTGAACGATGGGAGGATTTGCAAAAGGTCTATACATCTATAGCTGCTGATTACCAAAAGGTGAAAGAAAATCAATTTGCAGAATTCAATAAGGCACTGATTGATGAAAAGGTTGATCGAGTTATAATTTCTAAATAAAAACTGCAGTAAATCATTCCATCAATGACGTTTTTGTAAGAAATTTGCGGCGCTTAACACCCTATAGTCAGATTGATCGTTATGGTCATTATTGATTACAGATTTTGACGCAACTATCTTTTTGGAATATTCATCTTTCATAAGCCGGATCTTACCAATTAAACCTTGCAAGAGCAACCTATTAACCAAAATTGAGTCACTAAATTGTGAAGATATACCAGGACGTATCACCTAATCTATCTGACTTTCTAAAGGTCAACGTCAAGATCAATAAAGGCAATCCAAATTATATACGCCCTTTAGATCAGGACATTCGATCTGTTTTTGACCTGAAAAAAAATCGTTTCTTGAAAAAAGGTAAAGCATGCCGCTGGCTACTAAAAGATGACTCAGGCGAACTGATTGGTAGGATAGCTGCTTTTGTAAATCCCCGCTATAAGAATATGGGGGATAAATACAAAACTGGAGGAATCGGCTTCTTCGATTGCATTGATGATCAGGAAGCGGCTAACCTCCTTTTTGACACAGGAAAAAAATGGTTGGAAGAGCAGGGAATGGAAGCGATGGATGGGCCCATTAACTTTGGTGAACGCGACAGATGGTGGGGTCTATTAGTGGAAGGTTTTCATGCTCCCCCGTATGGACTTAATTACAATCCACCTTACTATCAGAAATTATTTGAAAACTATGGGTTCAAAAATTTCTACAATCAGATCTGTTGGAAAATGGCGCTTTCCGATAGTGCTCAATTAAGTGAAAAGTTCTATACCGCCCATGAGCGATTCGACAATGATCCTGATTTTTCAGCTCAGCATTATGAAAAAAAACACATGAAGAAATTCGCCCAGGATTTCTGTGATGTTTACAATGGTGCATGGGCAAGTCATAAGGGAAACAAGACAATGGCCGTAGCACAGGCGATTAAAATGTTCAAGAAAATGGATCCGATTGTAGATGGAAAGATCGTTTGGTTTGCTTATCACAAGGGCAGGCCTATCGCTATGTGGTTAAATATTCCAGACATCAATCAAATGATAAGGCACCTAAATGGTAAATTTCACTTACTGGCAAAGATCCATTTCATGATCTTAAAATGGCGGAAAATCTGTCGTGGTATGGTAGGTGTTGTCTTTGGTGTCATACCTGAGCATCAAGGCACTGGCGTGGATTATTATATGATTGTAGAAGGAGAAAAAGAAATCAAGACGAATACGAAGTATCGGGAACTTGAATTACAATGGCAAGGTGATTTCAACCCTAAAATGCTAAATATCTCCAAAAATCTGGAAGCTGAAAAAGCACGAACATTGATTACCTATCGCTATCTTTTTGACAGAGATGCTGAATTCGAAAGACACCCGATCCTCTAATTCTTGAATTACTCGAACTCGACCACCAAATCTTCTTGTTCCACAAGTTGACCTGCATTTAAGTGGACTTTCCTCACTTTTCCCGATACAGGAGAAGCTACTGAAGTTTCCATTTTCATTGCCTC
>JANQST010000352.1 GCA_028279155.1 Cyclobacteriaceae bacterium | reverse complement strand
ATGCTTGCAAATTGGGCTGACAATATGATTGTTCCGGCTTATGAAAATTATGTTTCCACCTTGGAATCTTTGGGTAATGCGGCAAATACCTTCAATTCTTCACCTTCTCTTACACACCTGGAAAGTCTGCGAACAAGTTGGTTAAATGCATACCTTGCCTGGCAATCGGTTTCGATGTTTGAGATAGGAAAAGCTGAAGAAATAACATTACGGAATTTCACGAATGTATTTCCGGTTAATGATACTGATCTAGAAGCAACCATAGCCGGAGGCACATTCAATCTTGAATCAGTAAACAAACAAGATGAGCAGGGATTTCCTGCGCTTGACTATCTGATCAATGGATTAGGAACAGATGAGGAAACCGTCAGCATTTTTCTTCAGGAAACAGCGCAAAGTAATCACGGTGAATACTTGATGGCATTGACAAATCGATTGAGTTCATTGGCGAATGAAGTTCTTTCCGACTGGAAAAACGGGTATCGGGACACCTTCGTAGGAGATGATGGTTCAGAGGCCACGAGTTCTGTGAACAAGCTGGTAAATGATCTTATCTTTTATTATGAAAAGCATCTTCGGGCTGGCAAAATTGGAATTCCAGCGGGCGTATTTTCTTCAACACCATTGAGCGATCGTGTGGAGGCGCTATATAGCAAAGGAGATTCAAAGGCACTTTTTGATGAGGCACTTAATGCTTTCCAGAACTTTTTCAATGGTAAACATTTCAATTCGTCCACTACTGGTGAGAGCCTAAGCTCGTATCTTGAATTTCTCAATACGGTAAGTGATGGTGAAAACCTGGTACAGTTAATCAACAACCAATTTGAATCCGCTCGAACCACTGCTGGTGAGTTGGATGACGATTTCGAAGCACAAGTGATTGCGGACAATGTAAAAATGCTGCTTACCTACGATGAGCTTCAAAAGAATGTAGTTTTTATGAAAGTCGATATGCTTCAGGCCATGAACATTCGGGTCGACTTTGTGGATGCAGACGGAGATTAAATGAATTTGATAGGCACCATTGATTCTTATTTCAAAAAAGAAACAGAGGCAGCACCACTAGCTGCCTTTCGTATTTTCTTTGGTGTGATGATGTTCTTGAGTGTTGTTCGCTTTTGGGCGAATGGCTGGATTGAGAAACTCTACATTGAGCCTTCCTTCTTTTTCTCGTACTATGGCTTTGAGTGGGTTAAACCGATTGGACCTTATACCTACTTGATTTTTGTTCTGTGCGGCCTATCGGCGCTCATGGTCGCAATTGGTTTCAAATATCGGCTAACAATCATCTTGTTTTTTCTGAGCTTCACCTACATAGAATTGATGGATAAGACTACTTATCTGAATCATTATTATTTCGTCAGTTTGCTAAGTTTCTTAATGATCTTCCTGCCGGCAGGATCGTATTTTTCTTTAGACGCAAGGAACGGAACCTCATACCAAAAACTACCTCAATGGAGCATTGATTCAGTTAAGATCTTGCTTGCAATTGTTTATTTCTACGCGGGTCTTGCCAAACTAAATTCTGACTGGTTGATTCAGGGAATGCCCTTGAAAATATGGTTGCCATCTAAATATGACATTCCCATACTTGGAAATTTTCTTCATAAAGAGTGGATCATTTACATCTTTAGCTGGGGGGGCGCATTGTACGATCTCAGCATTCCATTCTTGTTGTTTTGGAAAAGAACAAGAGTTCTTGCCTTTGTTTTAGTCGTCATATTTCATGTCTTAACTCGGGTACTTTTTCCAATAGGGATGTTCCCATATATCATGATAGTTAGTGCATTGATTTTCTTTGATCCGACACTTCATCATCGGATATTGAAGGGGATTTCCAGGGTGTTGGGGTTCTCTAAATCTCTATTCGATACAGGTCAGGTTTGGATTGAAAAACGTCAGCCGATTAGAAGATTGAAGATCGGATTTTTAATTGCTTTCTTTGCAGCCCAAATGATCATTCCCTTCAGGTATTTGCTATATCCGGGAGAGCTATTCTGGACGGAAGAGGGGTTCAGGTTTTCATGGAGAGTGATGTTAATGGAGAAAGCTGGTTACGCAAATTTTAAAATTAGAAGTTCGGAGACAGGGAATGAATTCTATGTAGATAACTCACAATTCCTGACGCCTTTTCAAGAGAAACAAATGTCCTTCCAACCCGATTTTATCCTAGAGTACGCACACCACCTGGCGAACCATTTTAAATCCACAGGTCATGGCAGTGTTGAAGTTTACGTGGAAAGCTATGTTGCTTTAAATGGACGCCGTAGCAGGCCATATATTGATCCGGAAGTGAATCTAGTTGCAATCAAAGTATCGTTGGCACCTAAAACATGGATTTTACCATTTAATGATGAGATCAAGGGTATTTAGTCCATTGTTTTTACTGCTTGTCTGTCTGACAAATGCACTCGCTAATTTCAGTTTATCAGGCAAAGTAGTTGATGCTGAAGGTGGCCAACCAATTGTAGGAGCTGAAGTTTATAACCGAACGTTAAATGTTCTGACATCTACAAATTCCGAAGGCATTTTTAAGATGACCAATCTTGCTTCCGGTTCATATGAGCTTGTAATCGTTTCGCTCGAATACGAGACCCTGGAGAAGGTGGTACAGGTTGAATCTGACGTGGATATAACCATTCCAATGATGGAATTTTCTCAAGAACTGTCCGAAGTGGTTGTGAGTCAGCGGCGGGAGGAAATTTTTGCATTGAATCGATTGCGACCGGTGGAGGGAACAGCGATCTACGCAGGAAAAAAAACGGAGGTTGTATTGATGGATCAATTGGTTGGAAATACAGCAGCTAACAATCCAAGGCAGATCTATGGTCAGGTAGTTGGGTTAAATATTTACGAAAGTATAGATGCCGGGCTGCAACTTAATATAGGAGGAAGAGGACTGGACCCGAACCGAACATCCAATTTCAATACCCGTCAAAATGGTTATGATATTAGCGCAGATGTGTTGGGCTATCCGGAAAGCTACTACACGCCTCCTGCTGAGGCCTTGAGAGAAATTCAGGTAATCCGTGGAGCCGCTTCGCTTCAATATGGAACACAGTTTGGAGGGCTGCTCAACTTCAAAATGAAACGAGCTTCAGGGAGACCATTTGAACTGGTGACCAGGCAGTCTGTCGGTTCCTTTGGACTGTTCAACTCGTTCAATAGTATAAGCGGGACAAATGGGAAGTTCTCTCACTATACGTATTATAACCGGAAACAAGGGGATGGTTTTAGGCCAAATTCTGAATTTGAGTCCAATAATATCTTTTCCAGTCTTGGTTGGGAATTTGACGAAAATACCACGTTAACTTTCGAGGCAACTTACTTGAACTATCTGGCGCAACAACCTGGTGGCTTGACGGACACACAGTTTAACCTCGATCCCACTTTTAGCAATAGGACCAGGAATTGGTTTGAAGTGAACTGGAAACTTTTTGCGTTAAAACTGCAAAAGAAATTCTCTGTTAATTCAGATTTAAGTTTAACTCTCTTTCGACTTGACGCAGAACGAAATGCACTCGGATTCAGGGGCAATCCGATTCTCTTAAATGTAAATCCTGTTAGTTCTGAAGATGCGCAGGATACAGATGGAAGTTTTATTTTTTCACGAGACCTGATCAAGGGTAAGTTCAGAAATTGGGGATTTGAAGCAAGGTACTTAACTCGGTACCAACTACTTGGAAAAGATGCAGTATTCCTTATTGGCACGAAGATTTATCGAGCGAACAATGGTAGCTTTCAAGGACCTGGTTCTTTTGGATCGGATGCGGACTTTGATTTCATTGACCTGCCAGACTACCCAAATCAGTCTGCTTTTGATTTTCCAAATAAGAACCTTGCCATTTTTGGTGAACACATCCTGTTCCTTAGCCGGCAATTTTCTCTAACTCCAGGGTTTCGATATGAGCGCATCGTTACAGAAAGCAAAGGAACATACACACAGGTTAATTTCGATAACGCCGGGAATCCTATTTCCAATGACATCTTGACAGATAACCGAGAGCTCAATCGAAGTTTTGTATTGCTGGGATTAGGATTGAGCTATGAATCTTCTGAAAACCTTGAGATTTATGCCAACATTTCCGAGAATTACCGGTCGGTGACATTTAGTGACATTCGGGTGGTCAATCCATCGTTCATCATTGACCCGGATATTTCGGATGAGAAAGGATTCACATTTGATCTGGGCATTAGAGGGAAATACCGTAATTATATTTCGTACGATGTAGGCGGTTTTGGTCTTGTGTACGATGACAGGATCGGGATCATTTTCGATGACCGGGCGAATCGGGTAAGAAAGAACATAGGCAAAGCGTTGATCTATGGGTTTGAAGCATTCACGGATTTGAATCTCATTAAGGCCCTGGGAGTCGAATCTACTCAGCACAAATTGAATTGGTTCGTGAATACAGCCATCACAGCATCGGAGTACGTTTCGTCAGAAGAAAACAATGTCAAAGGGAAGGAAGTGGAATTTATTCCCAGAATCAATCTCAAAACGGGGCTACGTTTTGGCTATAAAAATTTATTGGGAAATTTTCAATTCACTCATATTTCCGAGCAGTACACCGATGTTGAGAACTCCTCAGCTGCTCCGGATGGGGATAATAGAAATGGCTTGATCGGGACTATTCCTGCCTACACCATTCTGGATTTATCTCTTTCATATGCCGTTGGAAAGTTTAAAGTTGAAACCGGGATCAATAATTTGCTGGATGAGAACTATTTTACGCGAAGAGCGACAGGATATCCGGGTCCGGGGATTATTCCATCAGATCCAAGAAGCTTTTACCTGACGCTTCAGATCAAGGGAAACTAGAATGAAACAATTATTCGCCATCTGCCTAACTGGATTATTGATCCAGTTCTGTTCTTCTCCCAAGAAGGAAGAAGTGGAAAACAAAGAATACCCTGTACTTCAGACCATGGGCTATTACCAGCGCTTTTCGCATAAGTTGTGGCTGGCGGGAACTAATCAGAACTGGGAGTTAGCAAATTTCTATGTGCATGAACTGGAAGAGGTAACAGAAGACCTCATCAAGAATGACGTAATTGATGAAGGAAAAAATCTGAGCAATCTTTCCGAGTCTCTTTTAAAAGAGAAAATTGAAAAGATGGAAGAGGCTGTTCGGTTGAAAGATCAGGTTATTTTCCGCGAGAATTATGAGCTGATGGTTAGTGGGTGTAACCTGTGCCATCAAGCAACAAATCATCCTTATCTGAAGATTAAAGTGCCGGATGAAAAAGACGTTTTCAATCAAAAATTTGAATAACCAAATTTCATTTAGAATAATTCTAAATAAGCTTGTTGGATTGGTCCGTCGAAGTTAGGTTTGCAGTCTATTTAGAATTTATCTAAATAAAGAAATTTGATGAACAGTACCATTCCTGCGAGGCGTGTTTCGAGGCTCTATGAAGAGTATTCTCTGAAGAAGAAAAAGAAGAAAAAAGTGAAGGAGGAGTGTTGTCTTAAATACCTGAAAAAGAAAGGTAAGTACTGTAAATCATGTCCGACAATACATGCAATCTGCAATGACGCAAGAAGAAATTTTTAGCACAAAAAGTGCAGCCATCCTTCAATGTGAGTCAACCGACTCATTTTTACTCCGATTTGATCAAGATGAGATTTCGTTCAAACTTTGCGATCTGTATACATTCCGTAAGCGTGTAATGGAATTGGATATCCTGGAGCTATTGGATAGCAGCTCGCCTGACATGGAAATCATTCATCTTCCCCATTGTGATAGGTTCCTTGTGCTAAGTATATTGGATGTACTGGAATTTAGAGAGCTTCTAAACGGAACCTTTGATACCTTAGCGTTGAATAGCGCAATTCAGAAAATTCTGAGAAAAGGCGTTTTTAATTTCTAAAGGCTTAAACCGATGAAAGATATTTTAAGGAGACACCATGTGTTAAAGGATGAAATCGTTGACATCCTTAACAAGCAAGTAAAAATAGAAGCACATTCATCAGCTGCATATCTGGCAATGGCTGCATGGTGTGATGTGAGAGGTTATGACAATTGTGCCGAATTCTTCTTCAAACAATCCGATGAAGAAAGAAAACACCAACTGAAACTCTTTCACTATATCGTAGACATGGAATGCGATGCAATTTCACCTTCCGTAGGGGACAGTCAGCATGACTTTGGGACATTAAGAGAAGTGTTTGAGAAAGCACTTGAGATGGAAATTGGAGTATCTGATGCTATCCACGAAATCGTTGGTGAATGCAGAAAATACAATGACATTGCCACAGAAGAATTTATGAGATGGTTCGTTCAGGAGCAGATTGAGGAGGAGTACGTGGCTCGACGAGCACTTGAGTTGTTCGATGTGCTAGGTGAAGATAAGATTGCGCTTGGAATGATCGAGGAACGAATCCTTGACGTTTCTTATGACGAAGATTAAATGATTTAACAAAGATCTATATAGAGGCTCTCTTTTTAGGGAGTCTTTTTTTTGTCAAAAAATCCCAAAGCACTACTCCAATACTGACCGAAATATTCAATGAATGTTTTGTTCCAAACTGCGGAATTTCCAAAACTAAATCGGCACCTTCCACAAGTTCATCTTTTACTCCAAAGACTTCATTTCCAAAAATGAATGCATACTTCTCGTTTGGTTGCGGGTCGAAATCCAAAAGTGAAGTGCTCTCATCCGCTTGTTCTATGGCAGCTACCTTGTATCCGGATTTTTTCAAGTCGGCTACAAGTGTCTGAATATCTTCAACGTGCTCCCACTCAACTGAATCCTGAGCACCCAAAGCAGTTTTGTTGATTTCCCGATGTGGTGGTTGAGCAGTGATTCCACACAGGTACATTTTCTCAATTCCAAAAGCATCGCCAGTGCGGAACGCTGACCCAACGTTCATTGCACTTCTTACATCGTCAAGGACTATCAGAGCTTCCAGTCGATCAGAATTTTTAAATTCTTCTACTGAAAGACGGTTCAATTCTTCGTTTTTTATTTTTCTCATGCTTGTCAAATAAGAATGTGGACAAATTCTTATTTCCTAATAATTATCTCAGCAAATATTCGGGTAATATTGCTTACCCATCATAAAATTAGTTCTATCATTCTACATGGCAGGAAGCAAGGCAGGTAAGGAAACTCCACTGATGAAGCAGTACAATGCCATCAAGACTAAATACCCTGGTGCGCTCTTACTTTTTCGGGTTGGAGATTTCTACGAAACTTTTGGAGAAGATGCTGTAAAGGCCAGCAAGACCCTGGATATAGTCCTGACCAAACGTGCGAATGGTGCAGCCTCAGAAATGGAGTTGGCAGGATTTCCTCATCATGCGATGGATACCTATTTACCGAAACTCGTCAGGGCAGGATATCGGGTCGCAATCTGCGATCAGCTCGAAGATCCGAAAAGTGTAAAAGGAATTGTCAAGCGTGGCGTCACGGAATTGGTTACTCCTGGCTTGTCTTTGAACGACAATGTCCTTGATCAAAAGAAGAACAATTACCTGGCTTCTGTATTCAAAACAAAAGAGGCTAACGGAATCGCATTCCTTGATCTATCGACGGGGGAGTTCATGGTCTCTTCTGGAACGGATGAATACGTAGACAAACTCATCCAGGGATTTCAACCCTCAGAAATTGTCTTTGCCAAAAGCACCAGGGAGTGGTTCCAGGAACAATACAACGATTATTCGTCTTTTGCTTTGGAAGACTGGATCTTCAGCATGGATTACGGGTATGAAAAACTGACCAATCAGCTGAATGTCAAGAACCTGAAAGGCTACGGAATTGACGATTTAACTACTGGGATTATCGCAGCTGGGGCTGTGCTTTTTTACTTGGATGAGACAGAGCACAAGCAAACAGGTCACATCAATTCCATTTCCAGGATTGATGAAAACAAATATGTATGGTTGGACCGATTCACAATTCGTAACCTGGAATTGGTGGTGTCCACTCAGCCGGATGGAGTTTCACTATTGGATACAGTAAACGCTACGCTGACACCAATGGGCGGACGTTTGCTCAGAAAATGGATGGTGTTGCCATTGAAGAGCAAGTCGGAGATCGATGAGCGTTTGGATATTGTGGAGACCTTGATTGAAAATGAAGAGCTCAGTGAGGTGGTCCAGGATCAATTAGAACAGATCAGTGACCTGGAACGGTTGGTTGGAAAAGTGGCCACTAGCAGAGTAAACCCTAGAGAGTTAATCCAGCTAAAGAAAAGTCTCGCAAACATTCTGCCTATTAGGGAGGCAATCAAGCCCATCAAGACGTTCAAAGGGTTCTATGATCAATTGGATACATGCGAGGCGTTGATTGATCGATTAGAAAAAGAAATCAATGAGGATGCCCCCTTACTTCTTCACATGGGAAATGCGATTGCAAGCGGAGTAGATAAAGGGCTGGATGAACTTCGTCAAATTTCGACATCAGGGAAAGATTACCTGGAAGGGATAAGGAACCGGGAGGTGGAACGAACGGGTATTTCATCATTAAAAATTTCCTACAACAAGGTATTTGGTTACTACCTGGAAGTTTCCAATGCACACAAAGACAAAGTTCCGGAAGAGTGGATTCGGAAGCAGACGCTTGTAAATGCGGAGCGATATATCACAGAAGAGCTCAAATCGTATGAGGAAAAAATTCTGAATGCGGAATCACAAATCCAGGTGTTGGAACAGCAACTATTTGATGAGGTGGTGATGTTTGCAAAAACCTTCATGGATGCCATCCAGCAAAATGCACGAATTGTAGCGAAGTTGGATTGCCTCTCCTGTTTTGCCCATCAGGCGAAAAAGCACAACTATTCCAAACCGACCATTTCTGAAGATAAAGTCATTGATATCAAAGAAGGACGTCACCCGGTGATTGAGCAAACCCTGACCTCAGGGGAGGAATACATTCCAAACGATATTTTCCTGGATAATGAATCACAGCAGGTGATGATCATTACGGGCCCGAACATGGCAGGTAAGTCGGCGCTGCTTCGTCAAACAGCCTTGATCACATTGATGGCGCAAATGGGGAGTTTTGTCCCAGCTGGTTATGCTAAGATTGGATTGGTAGATAAAGTATTCACTCGTGTAGGGGCATCCGATAATCTCTCAAGAGGGGAATCAACGTTCATGGTTGAGATGACTGAAACCGCCAGCATCTTAAATAATTTGAGTGATCGATCCTTGGTCCTAATGGACGAGATTGGAAGAGGTACTAGCACCTACGACGGTATTTCTATTGCCTGGTCGATTGTTGAGCACTTGCACAATCATCCGAAGTTCAAAGCAAAAACTTTGTTCGCTACTCATTACCATGAGCTAAATGAGCTAGCAAAAGACCTTCCCAGAGTTAAGAACTTCAATGTTTCTGTTAAGGAGCTACAAGACAAAGTCATTTTCATGCGAAAGCTGGTTGAAGGCGGTAGTGAGCACAGCTTCGGGATTCATGTAGCGCAAATGGCAGGCATGCCCAACGAAATAGTGATACGTGCTAACGATGTTTTGAAACACCTTGAGAAAGAAAAGCTGGCCGAAGCAGATAAAAAGAAGCTTGAAGAATTGCCTGTGCAGCAATTTCAAATGAACCTCTTCGAATCGGATCCTCGATTCGAAAAAGTGATGGAGATCATTCGCAATGTGGACATTAACTCTATCTCACCGGTGGAGGCTTTGCTAAAGTTGAATGAGATGAAAGAGTTGTTGAAAAAATAAAACCTGACTCAAATCATTGTGAATTTGTGGGCAAGTGATAAATTTGCAGTCCTTTTCCAAATGAGGAAGAGTTAAAGCGAGAGTAGCTCAGCTGGTAGAGCACGACCTTGCCAAGGTCGGGGTCGCGGGTTCGAATCCCGTCTCCCGCACAGAGACATGCCGCATCAATTGCGGCATCTTTTTTTGTATTTGCCTCGGTGGTGGAATTGGTAGACACGCAGGACTTAAAATCCTGTGGGCATTGCGCCCGTGCGGGTTCAAGTCCCGCCCGAGGTAC
>JANQST010000351.1 GCA_028279155.1 Cyclobacteriaceae bacterium | reverse complement strand
GTGGCAATCTGAAGGATTCTTTGCCTACTACAACTGCATTTACAACGGGGTGCTTGCTGAGTATGACAACACTGGACTGGTCAAACACGGAAACAAATTTTATTTCAGCCCCGGGAGTTCCGATATTTATAAGGATCTGCGTGAAGACGATGACCAGTTTGAAAATGATAAATTCCTGGCATATACAAAGTCGGATATTAGTTTTTCAGGTTGGGCCAAGAAAATTCTGGATGTTTACAATGATCACGCCTACGCAGGAGTACCCTTCGTTTTAGTAAGCCTTTTCCGAGATATCGTCTTTAAGGTGGATAATAACGTCCCTTTCCTTTATTTATATGGTCAGTCTAAAGCAGGAAAGTCAAAGAAAGCAGAGTCCATAATCAACCTGTTTTTCAGGGAAATGCCAGCCTTCAATCTTAATACCGGGACCGATTTTGCCTTTGCCAACCGATTAGCCAGATTTCGTAACTGCCCTGTTTTCTTCAATGAGTTTGACGATTCGGTAGTTAAAGATGAATGGTTTCAGTCTCTGAAGGGGGCTTATGATGGTGAAGGAAGAGAGCGTGGTAAAGGAGGAAGTAAAAGGAAAACCGAAATACAGAGAGTCAATTGTACATTGATCCTTGTGGGGCAATACCTGAGTACTAAGGATGATAACTCTATTTTGTCAAGATCTATTCTGTGCAGTTTTCGTCTTGTGCCTAACCGACCGGAATCACAACAAAAAGCTTATGAAGAACTGAAAGAAATAGAAAAAAAAGGATTGTCATCGATCCTAACAGAACTATTACCGCACCGCAACATGATCGAGACAAAGTATTCACAAACTTTCTCCGACAGGTTCAAAATAATAAGTGCTCAACTCAGAGTAGAAAAGCGAACTTATGAGGAAAGGGTTCTCAGGAATTACTGTTCGCTCGCAACAATGGTGTATCTTTTTAAGGATATTATCGAATTTCCCTGGACCTACGAGGAATACGAGCGGTGGGTAATGGATGAAATCCACTCACTGTCTATGATGATCAGTGAAAGTGATATTCTGATTGATTTCTGGACCACCATTTCAACCCTATTCGATCAATCTGTCATTAAACACAACCGGGAATTTATTGTACAGTACGAAAGCCAGGTCCGGATTCATCAATCAGGAGAGCCTAAAATTATTTCATTCGAAACCGAGCGGCCAATTCTCTATATGAGGATTGGTGAAATCCAGAAATATTATGCTAAAGAAAAAAGAAAAGAGGGCGGCCAGCCGATAGATAAAACCAGCCTCGTTTCCTATCTGAAAAATAGGGAGTATTTCATCGGCAGGGTTGACAACAAGAAGATCGGAGGCCGTTCGGTCTCCTGCTACATCTTTGAGATGGAAGGTACAGGTATTGACCTAAGCATTGATGAAAAAGCATCTTATACAAGTCTGGATGGTACACAAACTGCATCAGATAACGAATCGATTAAGACTAACAGCAATGATGATCTGCCATTTTAATTCCCCCACCATCCCAACCTCCCCACTTCATGGCCCTAGAGTGATGATTAATAAAGAATCTATAAGAATTCATAATAATATCATGGTGGGGGTTTTTACAGAAATGGTGCGGAAATACTCTTTTTCGGTGTGGGTTTTCATGATTGGTGGGGGTGGTGGTGTAGTGGGGAACCATTTTTCTAAGTTTTATGCCTGAAAAAGACTATATAGATGAACCCTGGTACCTGACCAGGTCCTGGACAAAGATGGAACTCAGCTGCGCTTACGGCTTCCGGAAAGTTGAAACGCTCATGAAGAAATTCAAGGATCACGAAATATCAACCGGAGGAAGAAGCAAGCACCTCTCCCCTCTCCAGGTCTCAGAATTCGTTGCGGTATTCGGACCACCATATGTCAACCCGAAAAGCAGTCTAAAAAAGAGAAATTGAGTGGCCTACCTATCATATCGATCCGTAGCAAAAAATTGCAAGAAGACCTCGGGGTGCACCGTACCAAAAGCGCAAAAGCTAAGGTTCTGCGATTAGGATGGACATTAATTGATGGTGAATTTGTCTCAAAAAAAGAAGTTGAGGAATATGCAGCCAGGAAAATTGGTAGAAACGCACCCCCAAATGCACCGCAGTCGGCACCTCGCAATTCAGACCTTATCAGAGGATCCAGTTTTGAGGATTTTAGTAAATTGGATGATACTTAAACCACCAACTATGATACTAATAGAACTTACCCAAGACC
This sequence comes from Cyclobacteriaceae bacterium, assembly GCA_028279155.1. Lineage (GTDB taxonomy): Bacteria > Bacteroidota > Bacteroidia > Cytophagales > Cyclobacteriaceae > Ekhidna. The sequence goes on along the minus strand of JANQST010000351.1, from coordinate 3,332 downwards.
CGGACAGCCTTAACCAGGTAATTCAGGGAATGCAAGCTCAAAACGACAGCCTTTTCCAGGTTGTGAATTCTCTGACCACTCAAAAGCAGGAATTCGAATTAATCAACCAGGTCAATGACTACTTTGATTCAGCTTTCAACAAGTTACTAGCGATGATTGGGTTCATAGGCGTAATCGTTCCTTTGCTGTATTATTTTTTTCAAAAGGAACTCTTTAGACTCAAGAAAGATGAAATAGTGGAATCGGTTAGAAAAAATACGATTGATACAATTAGGAAAAAAGTCGGAAAAGAGGTAAAGACCACTCAAAAGGATGTTGACGAATCCATTAATGAACTTTATGCTAAATCACATTTCACTGATTCAATATTGTATTCTGTGATGGAAGATCCCTGTTCATCATTTGTAAGCAGTCTATTTTCAGTAAAACGTTATATGAAAACTCGTCAATTCACCAATGCCCAGAGGGGATTGAAAAACTGCATAAAAGATCTTGACCAAATTAAGGCTAAAGATCAATTCCGAAATAACCAAAAACTTGATAGGAAACCAGTTGATAAACTCATTTCTGACATAAAAAATGATGAGAACTATGAAGCAATTGATGATCTAATCGCAACTATCGAAACCTGGTGGAATGACTTACCTGACGCAACCGAAGATCAGACTCCAGCCGACAACCAAGCCTTTTGAAACATGAAGAAACCCCCCAAGCATATCGGTCTTTTTATCCTCAAGCGTAAAACCGGCGATCGGTACCAATCACGACTTTGGAATCCAGTGATCGGAAGAGTTGGCAAAACGAAGGTTTGGGAAAGCAGAGATCTGGCGGAAGTATTGATGCTTCACTTCCAGCTTAAAAAGGATTATGAAGCAAGCGGTTATGAGATAATACGAGAGATCCCTGATCAAAAAAAAGAAAGAAAAATTGAGATGCTCCTGGATGCAGCTGCTCTCTATGAAAAATACCTGAATGATGATCCAAAACTAGTCGCAAAACATGAGGCGCGAAATCGGGATAAAAGATACATTAGAGACACCATTTACTACATGCGTTCTTTTCTTAAAGTATTATCTGATCAAGGAGTTGTCTTAGGAAGAGCACATGTTTCAGTTTTAGGCAAGGAAGCCGTTGGCCATTTCTATAATTACTTAGAAGGGAGATTTGAAACTGGAGAAATTGGCTCTGAGACCTGGAATCGCTACTTAAACTCGAACAAGTACTGGCTCCGGTACTTGGTCAGAAAAGGGATCATTCAGGACAACCCTTTTGAAACTGTAAAGATGAAAAGCGTAGTCCGCGACCCACAGGCAATGGAGCTGGAAGAACTAGAGCAATTACTAAATGTAATCACGCCCGAAAATGGGTTATCAACCAAGGGAATTAAGAGAGTTGAAAAAGTTGACTATTACCGTCCATGGCTGTCTGACTATATCCTTCTAAGCACTCTCTGTGGCGGCAGACCTGGAGAAATGGTATTTCTTAAGTGGTCACAGATTACAGGAAACTACATTGAGCTCATTAATTACAAACGCAACAATTACGAAAACGCCACACACAACAAGGTATACGTTTACATACATCCGGAACTTGCAAGTGTGCTTGCTAGACTAATGGTAGATCAGAAGAACGAAAATGACTACATACTAGTGCCTGATTATGAAAACCGGATCGGACTGCGCCAGTTTGTGAACAAGGCGTTCAGGCACTACTGGAATCAAGTCAATTCCAAAAAGAACCTAACACTGAATAATACACGTCATACATACATCAATGCTGTCGTCAACACCCTGGGTGAAGATGGCTTCCCAATGCACAACAAAAAGGAGACGGCGGTTAGGCACTATCTGAGTAAAAAGAAACGTCAGGACCTGGAAGAAGGAAAGGTGCTTTTCGGGGTGGATCCATCACTTTTAAGTGGGTAAACTGTACACGAATACTGTACACGGCAGGATCTGAGACAACAAAAAAGCACTCACAAAATTGTAAGTGCTTGAGTATCAGAAGCGGTCCGGACGGGACTCGAACCCGCGACCTCCTGCGTGACAGGCAGGCATTCTAACCAGCTGAACTACCGGACCTTCCTTTAAAAGTGACGCAAAAGTAAGTGGTCACATTGGATAAAACAATACCCAATCCACAAAGAATTTTAATCACTAAGAAAAAATCAAATCGATTGCATTTCGAAGGATGGGATTACGGTTCTCATCGTTCCAAATAGCAGACAAAGTGGTTTGTTGGGCAATGCCTTTCATCTCGATGAATTTGATCTTGAGATCGAACCCATCCTGAAGTGTGGTGGGAATTATAGCAATTCCTAACCCACACTCCACTAGCTTAAAGATGGTTAACGCATGAACTGATTTGTGGGAGATCCTGGGAGCAAATCCCTGGTCCTCAAAAATGCTCATGATCTTGTTGTAATACAGTGGACTGTAATCATGCGAAAACAAAATGAAATCCTCATCTACCAGCTGCTTTATGTTCTTAAACTTCGATGAGGTCAACCAATGATCTTCAGGTAGAACCAATGAAAATGTATCATTCACCACCGGCTTGATTTTCAATGGTTCCGGAACTCTGGCCACACGCACAAAACCGATATCCAAACTTCCTCGCAATACTCCTTCTATCTGGGCACCATTATTCATTTCATCCACACTGGCATGTATGTCCGGAAATCGATCGGTAAGCTTTAGCAAAAACTCAGGCACCACCTTCTGCATAGCCGATCCTAGCAATCCAATCTTCAACTCGCCAGACTCCCCTTTCTCAATCAATTCGACCTGCCGTCTTGCAGTATCTAGTCGATTTAGAATCACATTGACCTCTTTAAGTAAAAAAGCTCCTGAAGCGGTCAACGACACTTTGCGTTTCGTACGCTCAAAAAGTTTTGCATTGAGTATTTCTTCCATCTGACCAATCTGACGGCTTAATCCTGGTTGCGAGATGTACAGACGATTGGCAGCATTCCTGAAGTTCAACTCCTCCGCTACAGCCTTGAAATATTTGAAATGTCTTAATTCTAATTGATAACTCATAGTTATTAATTATGTAATTAAATAGTATTTATAATTATTAAAGATAGCAGCTAATTTTGAATACCATTCAACCTCTGAGAATATGTCAACATTCAACTATGGAGAAGATCATCTTACCGTCGGCATAGCCCTGGGAATAGCCCGAGGTGAAGTAAAAGGTGTCATAAACAAAACTTACAGAGACAAAATCAATCAAAGTGCACAGGTAGTAGCAAATATCGCAGATGGAGACCAAGCAGTCTACGGCATCAACACAGGATTTGGACCGCTCTGTACCACCCAAATTTCGAA
>JANQST010000559.1 GCA_028279155.1 Cyclobacteriaceae bacterium | reverse complement strand
ATGGAGGTTCTCACTCAGATGCACCCATTGCATTCCAGGAATTCATGATTCGACCTGTAGGAGCGCCAACGTTTAGTGAAGCACTTCGAATGGGTGGAGAGATCTTCCATAATCTCAAAGCAATTATTCAGGATAAAGGTCTAAGTACAGCTGTAGGTGATGAAGGTGGATTCGCTCCTAATTTTAGTGGTGGAACAGAAGAGGCATTAGAAAGTGTTTTGTCAGCCATTGAAAAGGCTGGTTACAAACCCGGAGATCAAGTAACGGTTGCTTTGGATTGTGCATCTTCAGAGTTCTTTGAAAAAGGAAGTTACGACTACACAAAATTTGAAGGAGCCAATGGAGCCAAGAGGTCAAGCGAAGAGCAGGCTGATTATTTGGCTAAACTGATCAATGATTACCCGATTGACAGCATCGAAGATGGTTGTGATGAAAATGATTGGGATGGTTGGAAAACATTGACTCAGAAAATTGGAGACAAGTGTCAGCTGGTTGGTGATGATCTTCTGGTTACAAATGTGAAATTCCTGGAGCGTGCAATTAAAGAGAAGGCAGCTAACTCAATCCTTATCAAGGTAAATCAGATTGGAACACTGACTGAGACATTGGATGCGATTGAAATGGCTCACAAAGCTGGGTGGACAGCTGTAGTTTCTCATCGATCAGGTGAAACCGAAGACGCAACAATTGCAGACATTGCGGTTGCAACCAATGCAGGTCAAATCAAGACTGGTTCTATGAGTAGATCAGATCGAATGGCGAAATACAATCAGCTATTAAGGATCGAGGAAGAGCTTGGAGAGGTGGCGACATATCCGACCATTTAATTGCATTATTTCTTTTAAGAATTGTAGAATTCGCAGTATCCTTACGGTAATTCTGAACTTATTCTAGCAATTACTCTAATTAACCTTCGCAATGCGATTTCCAAAACTTCTATTTCTTATAGTATTTCCTTTTGTCTCATTCACCCAACAGGTAGATGCGAGTTTCCTTCCAGAAATTACGGGCGGTGCTACCGTTTTTGCATTTGATATTCAGGACGATGGAAAAATTGTAATGATCGGTGATTTCATCAAGATTGATGGACATTTTGTCTCTGATCTAGTCCGCATAAATTCAGATGGAACCCTGGATCAGGATTTGGATTTTGAAATTGTAGGAATACGAATCGATGATTTAGCAGTTCAAGAGGATGGAAAAATACTGCTTGCTGGTGCTGGTCCCGGATTTCTGGGAGGTGAGACTTTGCTAAAAAGGTTAGATCCAGATGGAGAGGATGATGAGGGTTTTGTTCCGGAATTCCAGGTGTTGGGGTCCTCCCTGCATCAGGTTTTACTTCTGGAAGATGGCAAGATATTGGTTGGGGGTTTGAATGGAGTTGAAAGATTACTTCCTGATGGTAAAAATGACGAGAGCTTTTCGATTCCTGAAATTGATGGAAGGGTCAATAGTATGAAGCTTTTACCTGGTGGTGACATCATTATTGGAGGGTTCTTCGAGAGCATTAATGGTGAGCCGGTTAACAGCATTGCACGATTACACGCAAATGGAACAATCGATGATACATTCAATGTTGGCATTGGACCAGACAGGCCTATTGGGGAAATTGAAATACAAGAAGACGGCAAAATATATGTTGTAGGAATCTTCGACGAATTCAATGGAGATCCAAGTGAGAAAATTATTAGGTTAAACCCGGATGGTAGTTTTGATGATTCTTTCACCATGGGCTATTCGGCACATTATTCAGTAAGTCAATGTGAAATTCAATCAGATGGGAAGTTGGTGATTTCAGGATTTTTTGGAAATTCTGCTAACCGTATTATCAGGCTAAACAACGATGGTGCAGTTGATTTTAGTTTTACCAATACGGTAGATGCTTTGGTCGAGGAACTCGTCTTACTTGATGATGGCAAGATTCTGGCAGGAGGAAGTTTTATTAATGCTGGCGCGACTATTCAACCAGGGTTTGCTCGTTTTTTTGCTGATGGCTCATTGGACACATCCACAAATGCTAATGTTGAAGGGCTTCCTGAAATTAATGTCATAGAAATACAGGACGATGGAAAGGTTCTAGTTGGAGGTGAATTCGTTAAGGTAGATGGAACAACAGCAGTTCGAATAGCTAGGTTAAATACAGATGGTTCTGTTGATTCCGGGTTCAATGCTGGTACGGGTGCGGATGAACCAGTTTTTGCAATAAAACAACAAGCTGACGGAAAAATCCTGATTGGGGGAGAGTTTTACACCATAGATGAAGCGTCCAGAGATGGGATTGCCCGTCTTAATCCGGATGGCAGCTTGGATACAGAATTTTCTCCCACGCTTGTAAGAACTGGTGGCTTGAGTGTGATATATGAATTTATCCTTCAGCCTGATCAAAAAATAATTGCCGCTGGAGAATTTACCGAAGTTAATAGTGTAGATATTGATCATTTAGCAAGGCTAAATCATGATGGGAGCTTGGATGCTACATTCAACACAGGTAATGTTTTGACTTTTCCGGTCAGAGATATTGAACCTTTAGAAAATGGCAATTTTTATGTGGTGGGTAATCTTCTAAATGAACATGGAAGTTTTGTGCCTCTGGGTGCAAATGCCAATGTTATTGCTGGTTTTGGAGCTTCAAGCCTAGATTTTGCATCATGTATAGAGACTGTCAAGGCACAGTCAGATGGAAAATTCTATATAGGAGTTTGTGCGAATGCATTTGATCAATCTGAAGAAATTAAAGATAAAATTCTCTTTCGATTTAATGCTGATGGGACGCTTGATACATCCTTTGAAATGCCCGAGGGGTTCGGGTTTACAGATTTGTTGTTATTGGATGATGATCGAATACTAGGAGGAGGAAACACTGAAATCAGAATCTTTGATCAAACCGGGGAGACAAGCCCTAAGCTTAGCTGGAAGTTTGAAGGAATCGTGGATAAACTATTCCGACACGGAGATGATTTATATGTATCAGGCGAAATGAGTAAAGCAGGATCCGAGAGGGTATTTGGAATAGCAAAAATTTCGTTAAACCTACAGTCCCCGCCAACTGCATCAGGATTTAATGCATCTATTGATGAAGGAACTGAAGTGGGAACTGAAATTGGAGCAATAAGTGCCTCAGACCCAGATGGCGATATCCTTACCTATTCAATAGTCAGTGGAAACGATGATGAATTTTTTTCAATCGAATTGGATGGTGGAGTGGTATTAAACATGCAACCAGAAATTGAGGAGTCCACTACTTTTGATTTAACAATTGAGGTCGCTGATATCAATTGGGCTGTAACCACCTCTGCTAGCGTAGAGATCAGGGCTTTAGGTTTGGATGATTATCAACTAAGGTTTTACCCCAATCCAGCTTTGAATAAGATTACATTAAGTGGAATAGCGACAAATCACAATCAATTTTCTTTATTCACTATTTCAGGAAAACAACTGCCCATCAAATATTCTCAGAGGGACAATGATTATGTTTTTGATATTGCCGATTTAAAAAAGGGAATCTACCTAATCAAGTTTGCTTCGGAAGATAAAATAAGAACGTTTCGGTTTATTAAGTAGTAGCTTTTTCACTTCAACGTTACTAAAAAAAACTTGGGATAATAATTCACAACCTTTTCGATATCTCCTTTGAAGTTTTTCCTCAACACTGTTTTGATCTCGATTTTAAGTTGATCTCCTGTTGAGGCTCTCCTAGTTAAGGTGGTTATGTTTGAATTGGCCTTACCTTTCATTCTTCCTCGAAGTTGACCTTTACTTATTAAAGTAATTTCACAATCCTGCACCCTGTAGTTGGCATCTTTTGGTAACAATCGTTGAAATTCAGCATCTGGGTGAACACTCAAAGAAATTGCTGAAGCGCTTTTGGGTATACCCATATCAAGATCAATAGGTTTGCCGTTTGCGTATGGGACGACTCTTGGAGCTGGAACCCTCCGTACTGGAAATGACTTTTTTCCAATGAAGGCTCCACCGTTGTAAACATCAATCTCCACTTGACGAGATGTTGGTAGAACAGTGATTTTACCTGGTTGATTCCCATATTTAAAAGATCCACCTTCAGTAGAGAATTTTGGTCGATAATCATTCCCCAGAATCGGAACTTGAATGTTTAGTTGGTTTCCACAATTCAGGAAAAGGGAATTTACAGCCTGGGAAGAAACCTCAATGAATGGCTGAATAATTCTATAGGAATCCGATGTTGTAATCTCTTCTTCTTTCCCATAAAGTTCAATCACCGCTTTGTAATCCAATTTTCTGGAATTCAATGAAAGATTACCAGTGTTCTCTTCAAATACTCCAACTCCACCTTTTAACTCAATTTCTGACTCATTCACAGAAACATTTTTTACATACGATTTGTCCAAACGAGCGGCAAGAACTACCTCAGAACGAAACATTCCGCCCTTACCAATTTCCCTACTTGTTGGTATGGCTGTAAGGAAAATGCTGTCTGTCATTAGCCCGCAGCTTTCAAGTCTGACCACTGCAGAATCAAGGGAATTTGTAAGTAGAAAGTTGTCAGTAGTAAGTTTTGTTATTTCTGATGCGTTTTGAATGATTTTTTTCTGCATCCCTGCAGGAGGAAGCCAGGGTCTTGCATCCAAAAAGGGAATAAGCTCAGCTTGTGTCGTTGTGGGCCTTTCCGAAGGGGATTGAAGTGAAGAGTATATTGATTGAATTCCGTTTGCTACAAGGTAAATTGTGAAAGCATAGGAAAGAAGATTTCCATAAGATTTGAAATTACTCGATAGTGTATAGTTGGATAGAAAAACGATTGAAAGAATTGAAAGCACTATTACGACTACAGCACAGAACACGACCATGTTTGAATGAGACTGTAGAGGTGTTATTAGCAAACTAAGAATAAAGTACAAAATGCTGGTGAATGCCCATATCAAGAGGCCTGCAAGCAACAAATTTTTTATTGACTTTATGTCAAAAGCGTCGTGCGGTAGTTTCATTTTAATGGTCGGTTAGTGCTTATTAAATTTAATCATTGCGCGACACATGATTAAATGAAAATACTTGTAGATGAAGTGATTGAACCTCAGTTGTCCTTCAAATTCAATGGAAGTGACTTAGTTTCCCCCACCAAAGACCATGTCTGTGCTTGTGTAACTACCACCAAAATTTTCCGAAAGCTTAACCACTTGCTCCAGGGCATCTCTGAATTGGGCGGTAGTTAATTCTTCAAGAGGATGTGTATAAACAGACCATACAATGGAATTGAAGAGTGCATATTTTGAATCGAGTGCACGATCGAAATTGGCCTCAAGCATTACTTTGAAATGATCCTCTTTTAAATCTTTTTGCTCAACAATCGGACTCATGATCCGCATACGATTTGCACTAACATCGGTGATGATCACAACAGGCCGCTCACGAACCATAAATTGCCAATTTCCCATTTGTCCCTGCACATCGTCAATATCTTCATGGAGAATCTTCCACATTTTTACATTGGTCATTTTATCATCGACTTCTTGTGCTGATAAATTGATGGCGAATATGAGAAAAATGAGTGATGCGAAATACTTCATAATTGACCAGTATGCTTCGGAAATTAGACTAAACTTCCATTAGAACAAACTCCGTGTTAGCTTTATAACGACATATGAGGAAAATAAAGTGCATATTATTCCACTCATTGCTACTTATCGTTTTGATGAGTTGTCAGACTTCATCAAAAAGCGACGATCAAACGATCAGGTGGTGGTCAGAAGAAGAAAGACAGCTCGTACTTTCAGAATTAGATAGAACCACATCGGAATTAAGAACGGAAATAGAAGATCTATCTGAAGATCAATGGAATTTTAGAGAGCAACCGGTTCGTTGGAACATAGGTGAAATTGTAGAGCATTTGGAAATGCAAAACCAGCTGCATTTTAGAGAGATTTCGGTGATTGCCAATAGCCCACAATATCTTGAGTACAGAAAGATCGTTCAAGATGGCGATGAATACTTCACTAAGTACGCAACAGACACAATCAAAGGTCAAGCAAACTGGTTTTTGCAACCAAAAGGAAAGTTTGCAACGAAAGAAGCCACCGAGTCGGCTTTTTATTTGGCAAGGGGAAAATTGAGAGAATATGTGGAGGCTACACAGGCGGATTTGCGAAAACAATTTACCTTCAGATCTCCCATGTATGAAAAGAACTTATCTGAATTGACTATCCGTGATGTTCGAGACCTTCATCAACTTTTGTTAACGGGAATTGCCCATACGGATCGACACCTTCGTCAAATCAGGAACATCAAATTGCATGAAGAGTACCCGGTCAATTAAGCGATCGAAAAGTATTAAATCTTGTAAGTTTTAATGCATTTGGGACACTAACCATTTAGAAACGCAACAAGTTTTAGATATGGTTAAGTCAATTTCCTGGAGACGAAAGACACTTCCCTTTCTTGCACCGCTGGCAATCGTCGTTTTGCTTGCTGGGATCTCCAAAACCCCCTTATTCAATTCCAATCCCAGTGAACTTTCTGTGGCGATTACATTGGATCTTTTGTTGACAATACCGCTTGTTTATTTCTTTCTCATTAGAAAAAGTAAAATACCCAAGGTCACCATTGTGCCAATCTTCGGAGCTGGAATGATCATCGCTAGTTTTATACTTCCAAAGGAAAATCAATTGCTGCTTGACTATGCAAGAACCTGGGTACTTCCGGTTATCGAATTAACTGTTGCTGCAGTTATTCTTTTCAAAGTTCGAAAGACTGTCCAATTATTTCGCAAGGAATCATCCAATGAAGCAGATTTTTACACAGCTCTGAAAAATGCTTGTAGGTCGATTTTACCACTCAAAGTAGATGCCATTTTTGCGATGGAGATTTCAGTTTTCTATTACAGCCTTTTTGCCTGGAAAAAAAGAAAGCTTGGAAGGAATGAATTTACGTATCATCGTGATAGTTCTGTTATGATCCTTCTAGGTGTTTTCCTTTTCGTTCTTTTGATAGAAACTTTTGTTGTTCACCTTTTACTCCAGGGCTGGAGTTCTCTTGCTGCCTGGATCTTGACAATCTTAAGCATATACACGGCCTTTCAGCTTTTTGCCATTCTGAAATCAATAAGTAGGAGGCCAATTTTGATAGGAGAAAATATGTTGTTTCTGAAGTACGGCCTTTTTGCCGAAGCTGAAATTCCATTTGATGCTATTAAATCAGTGGAATTGAGTTCAAGGTCATTGAAGTTTGATAAATCCACTCGACACCTTTCACCTTTAAAAGATGCGGATAGCTATAATGTGATTTTGGAAGCAAATGAAAGTCAAAAAATAAGTGGCTTATATGGGGTAAAGAAGACTTGTAACAAATTAGCCTTTCATGTGGATGAGAAGGAGAAGTTTTATGAGATACTAACATCAAAATTGAGTCAGAGCTGATTGGACAGGTTGTTTATATCATGAATTATTGCATCTAATTTTTTGACAGTTTCTTCTAAAAGCCTGAAAATCTTCTCGTTGTATTCTGTTTTGAAGCTATCCGTTTTTAGTAGGTCTACAAGTCCAATAATGTTTGCAACAGGAGCTCTCAACTCATGTGAATTTTTGTAAGAGATTTTTTTGATTGCATCTACTTTTATTCTTAAATCTTTCTCCATTTCCACAAGCTGGGTTACATCCTGAACAATGGAAGAGAACTTCATAGGTGTTTGATCATCACTGCGCTCAAATACAATGTCTCTGATAAAAAGGTGTTGATACGTACCTTTTGCATTTCGTATCCTGAGTGTACATTCAATGATTTCTCCTACATTACTTGTTCTAAGTCTGCTTATGACATCCTCTGAAGTTTTCAGGTCATCAGGATGTATGATTGATTCAAAATAATTTTCACTCAGTTCCTTAAGTTCTTCTTTTGAGTAGCCCAGGAGTTTTTCTGCATGCCCGCTTGAATAGATGAGATGATCATCGACCAGGTCTATAGCTCCAAAAGCTACAGGTGAGGCCTTGTGCAGTGAACGTATGAATGCAAAATTCAATCCCACATTATCTAAGTTAATCAACTAGTGTGAGACTTTCCTGGATCCTTTTTCCCGTTTCTAACTAGATTAGTAGTAAATCAAAACAACATGATTTTTGAAACACATTCGCTATCCGAACCTTTGAGCAGCTACATAGAGTCAGTTTTTCACTTTAAGGATTTTGTCCCGGACCATTCCATCGAACGGGTGGTCCCGACAGGACACGTATTCATCATTTTTGAGCTGGATGGTATGAAGAGAAATACGTTTGATAACGAGACGTTAAAACCTAATCAGACATTCACCAATGCATGGATTTCCGGAGCTCACCGAAACTATATTTCGATCTCAGCTCATCAAAAATCAGAAATGTTTGTGATTCAATTTAAACCTTATGGTGCGCATCCATTCTTGCATGTTCCGCTGGAGGAATTAAATGAAAAGGTCTTGCCTGCAGAACAAATCTTAGGAAATGAAATTCTTGAGCTCAGATCAGGATTTCTAGGAAAAGAAACATCACAAGAAAAATTTTTGATTGCAGAAGATTGGTTGAATGATCGTTTTAACACCGACATGACCCCACCACAAGAAATGATCTCTTTTTATCAGAAAATTCAGAGCGAGCCTTCTGCTAGTTTTCCTGAGAGCGCTAATGGTTACCCAAACTCTCAGAAGCATCTGATCGATCAATTCAAAAAGTATGTCGGATTAACTCCAAAATATTCACAGCGGATCTTGCGATTCAACGAGATACTGCAAAAGATCAACCAAAAAGAAAAGATTTCCTGGGCTCAAATTGCATATGAATGTGGATTCACAGATCAGTCCTATTTCATTAAGGAGTTCAAACATTTTTCAGGATTCAATCCACAAGAATTTATCAAACAGGATTTTGAGCAAGAGGATAATTTTTTTCCCTTAGACCGGGAAGGTTAATTTTTTACTATCTCCGAGTTTTCTCTGTAGCTAAGCTTGCATCCATTAACAAAAAAATCGAACATGGATTTAAGTACAGCATTTACCAACATCAACTGGCTCTCTGTTTTGATTGCAGCAATTTCATCCTTCATTGTGGGTGGAGTCTGGTATGGCCCACTTTTTGGCAAAGCGTGGATGGTAGCATTCAACTACACAGAGGAGGATCTGAAGAAGAGAAGCATTCCTAAAACCTTTGGATTATCATTACTCCTTGCATTTTTTGCAGCACTGATATTGGATATGTTTATTGGCCCTGAAGCGGATATCGTTTTTGGAGGAATGGCTGGATTTTTTGCTGGAACTGGATGGGTTGCCACGTTCATTGGAATCCTCTACCTTTTTGAAATGCAATCTCTTAAGGTATTCATGATTAATGCCGGGTATTGCGTCATTTCATTAACTCTGATGGGAATAATTTTAGGAAGCTGGTAAGATTATGGAGAAAGGATTATTGGAAAAAACAGGTAAGTCGCTTGACCATTGGGTTAAGGTGGTACAGCAAGCCAATCTGGATAAACACAAAGCAATCATCGATTACCTGAAACAGGAACATGGCTTCACCCATGGTTTTGCCAATTTCGTGGCCTTAAAATCAAGAAAAGCTGATGCGGGTTCGATGGATGGTGAAGAACTTCTTGCAAATCAATACAAGGGAAAGGAAGAGCTCAAGCCTATTCTGGATCGACTTGTTGAGGAGATAGCGAAATTTGGCGATGATATAACCCGGACACCTAAAAAAGATAGTTTAAGTATTATTCGCAAGAGGCAATTCGCACTTATCAAACCTGCGACCAAAACCAGAGTGGATCTTGGCCTTAAATTAAAAGGAAAATCTACGACAGACAGATTAGGCGACTCGGGTCCTTTTGGCGCAATGTGTACCCATCGGGTTCAATTGACAAGCGTTGAACAAGTAGATGAACAGCTTATCTCCTGGTTGAAAGAAGCATACGAAATGTCGGTGTAAGAAGGAGTTACAGAGAACCTAAGAAACTTTATTCGTATAATACGTTTGGTAAGTAGATTTACTAAACGTGAATTTCTCGCAGACAAGAAAAATATCGAAAAAGCAATTGAAGATCTACCTTATCATCTTTTGGTGGGTAATTGCATTTTTCAGCTTTCTCAGTTCGTTGCTCTATATGCGTCATTTCAACAACGAAATCACGTTGATATCTACCTTTGAAATGTCGTTTTTCC